>NZ_JBHUSF010000031.1:0-46560 GCF_042673295.1 Rhodococcus sp. NPDC057014 | reverse complement strand
CCGGCTCGCTTCGTTTATTTCTCCAGTTCGGGGGCGTCCGCCTGCAACTCCCCCACCTCGGTCTTGAGGATCCGCATCGACCGTCCCAGGCCGCGGGCGGCGTCCGGGAGCTTCTTCGACCCGAACAGCACCACGAGCACCACCGCGATGATCGCCCAGTGGCTCGGGCTCAGCGCCCCCACTACTGCGGCTCCTCGCCGTCGGGGTACACGGCGTCCACCTCGACCTCGACGAGCCAGCCGGCGGCGGGCAGGCTCGCGACCTCGAGCGCGAACCGGCTGGGCCGTGCGGAGTTCCGCTCCATCGGGGCGGCCGGTTCGGCGGTGCCGAGCGGGACGAGTTCAGTGTCGCCGGTGTCGAGGTTGGTGTTCGCGAAGAACTGCCGGTATGCGCGGTTCCAGCCGGCGTAGTCGGCGCGGTCGGTGCCGGGGGCGTTGTCGAGGAACACCCGCATGGTCACGACGTCCTCGAGTGTCAGCCCCTGCGCCTCCAGGTTGTCGCGAATCCGCTTCAGCGCGTTGATGCCCTGCGCCTCGGTGATCGTGACGCCGGCCGGGAGTGCGCCACCGGAGAAGACGTCGGTGTCGATGTACGACTCGGGGGTGCCCTCGGGTGCAGCCTTGTTGGATGCGCCCGGGCCGATCCCACTCGATTTGTAGACGGCGGTGCCGCCGCCGATCGCGACCCCCTGCGCGATCATCGGATTCGCTTCTCCGGCTTCGAGAACGGACTTGGATACGAACGTGCTGCCGGGCGCTTCCGCCGCCGCCTCGTCGGAGGAGCACGACGTCGCCCCGGCGATCAGAGCGGAAGCGGCGAGCGCAGCGGTCACGGCCTTGGTACGAAAAGACTTCACAGTGCACAACTCCTGGTTCAGGGGAAAGGGTCAGGCTTCCTGGGCGACGCGCTCGTGGATGTGGGTGACGACGTCGCGGGCGGACGTCAGCGCGCCGTGCTGCCAGGCGATGGCGTTGGACAGGTGGTCGCCGGCGAAGTAGATCTTGTCGACCGGTTCGAGCAGCTTCTCGTACTCGGGGGTGGCCGCGCCGCCGTGCGAGCCGCCGCTGCCCGCCCAGTTCGCCCACGCACTCTCGGAGTACTTGGTGCGCCGCCAGCTGCCCGAGAACGACGAGGAGATGTCGCGGGTGTACTTCTCGCCGTGGATCTCCGAGCCCTCCGCGATCGCCTTGGCGAGCCGCTGGCGGTGGGTGAGCGACTCGAACGCCTCCTGCCGCTTGCCGCTGCTGTAGTAGGCGACGACCACGCCCCGGTCGGAGTTGTAGTGGTCGTACGGGAACATGATCTGCGAGATGTCCTTGTCGGTGTTGGACGCGCCGCCGTAGATGCGGTCCTCCGTCTCCCACCACCGGCGCGAGTACTCGATACCGAGCTTTCCGGACGACGACGGCTTGGCCGCCTTCAGCGCGGTGAGCACGTCGGCGGGCAGATTGTTCTGCAGTCGGCCGACGAGGTGCGGCGGGATCGTGCAGATCGCGTAATCGGCGGTGATCGACTTCCGCGCGCCGCCTGCGGTGTAGTCGACGGTGACACCGCCGGACACGTTCTTCATCGACGTCACCTCGGCGCCGAAGACGATGTTGTCGGTGCCGATCCGGTCCTGGAATGCGTAGTAGATCCGGTCCATGCCGCCGACCGGGGTGAACATCATCATCGCCTGGTCGTAGCCGAAGTCGAAGCTGAAGTTGCGGCCGATGCCGCTGCGGATCACTTCCTGCATCGCGAACGGCTTCTTCTCGGTGCCGAAGTTCAGTCCGGCTCCCGGTTCCGAATCGTAACCGCGGCGGGAGGATCCGAGGTAGCGGCCGTCGTCGGACAGGTCGCCGAAGTCGCTGAGGAATTCCGACAGCGCGTCCTTGTCCTCCCGGGACAGCACCTGGTCCAGGGCGCCCTGATCGGTGGCCTTCTTCAGCAGTTCGGACATGTAGCCGAACGTGTCGGCCTTCGCCGCCCGGTAGGTGACGGACTGTCCCGACAGCGACGTGTCGCTCGCGTAGTTCACGAACGTGTTGGCGTTCTGGTTTCCGAAGCCCTGGATCTCGACGCCGAGTTCGCGGCAGTAGTCGAGTGTGATGTGGCTTTGCGGGATGCGGGTGGCGCCGACGTTGTAGAAGTGGCCGTCCGAGAACGTGCACTTCTGCGTCTCGCCGTTCAGGTCGGTCTCCTCGGTGCCGCCGCGGGCGGTCCAGACGCGGCCGCCGGGCCGGGTGCGGGCCTCGAGGACCGTCACCGTGTATCCGGCCTTCTGCAGTTCGAATGCCGAACACAGTCCGGCGGGGCCGCCGCCGAGCACGACCACGGAGTGGCTGCCCTTCACCTTGCCGATGAGGTCGCCGGCCGCGAGCGGCTCGAAGGTGCGGGCGGGAGCGGCGGTCGACGGTGCGAGCCCGAGCGTCGACATCGCGCCGTACGCGAGTCCCGCACCCCCGGTGGCCCCGAGGCCCTTCATGAAAGATCTACGTGTGAATGCCAATTCGCGCTCCCATTCTTGCGCCCGGCGACCCGGGTAACTTGTCCGGATTCATCCTGGGAGGGACGCGAGTCGGGAAGTTGTCGGCGGCGAAACAGTCTGAGGCCACCGAGCGGGAACGGCCGCGGTCCGTTCTCACTCCCGGGTCGGCATTCGACCCGAAACCGAAACTTTGCCGCAACACGACGCCGCTAGTTTCACGCGCATGTCAGCACTTTCCGACGCCATCGCGCGTTCGTTCGCCACCGGCGAGCCCGCACGTGCGGCCTTGTCGCCGCTACGTGCGCTGGGCAGGCGGCAACTGTCAGGTGTCGAGGTTCTCGCCCAGTCGGTGGCGACGACGGCGCCTGCGGTGTCGATGGTTGTGCTGCCCGTCACCATGTTCACCCACCAGATGCTGCTCAGCGGTCTGATCACGATCGTCGTCGCGACGGTGGTGGTGTCCCTGATCGCGGTGTGCGTCTCGCAGTTCACGCGGCGCATGGCGGCCGCAGGGGGCCTCTACAGTTTCGTGTTCCAGGGTCTCGGCACCCGGGCCGCGCTGACGGCGGGTGTCGCGATGCTGACCAAGTACGTGGGCAGCGCGGTGATGACGCTGTATCACGGCGGCCAGGCCGTGATCGCGACGCTCGGCTTCTTCGGAGTGGAGTTGCGCGGGCCCGCCGAACGTCTCCTCGTGTATGCCGGGATCGCGCTCGTGATCCTCGGCTGCCTGGTCCGTGGGGTCCGGTTCGCGGCGCTCGCCATCCTCGCCGTCGAATCGTGCTCGTTGCTGTTCATCGCCGGTCTGATGATCGTGACCGGCGCGGGCGGCCAGCACGCCGCGGTGCCGCCGTCCGATTCCGCCTACGGGCCGCTGCTCATGACGCTGGCCGCGGTGTTCGCGCTGGCCGGATTCGAGAGCGCCACGTTCTTCGGCCCCGAGGCCAAGCGGCCGCTCGCCACCGTCACCCGCACCGTGATGCTCACGCCGATGATCTGCGGCGGCCTGTTCATCTTCTCGGCCTGGGCCGCCTGGTCCGGTCGCACCGACACCCTGGTGAACGCGTACCTCCACGGCACCGCTACCGGGGTCGACCCGGCCGTGGTGATCGCCCTGAACCTCGGGTTGGGCACGTCGTGGCTGGCGTCGGCGATGGCGTCGTCGAATGCCGCTTCGCGCCTGCTGTATTCGATGGGGATCGAAACCGTCGTCCCGCGCCTGTTCGCCCGGGTGCACCGCGGCTACCGCACCCCGTACGCGGCCCTCGCCGTCATCGTGTGCGTCGTGTGCGCGGGTGCCGCGACGTTCGGACTTGTCGGCAAATCGGCCGCGTTCGGTCACGTGCAGTTGATCGCCAGGACGGCGGTGGTCGCGGCGTACGTGCTGGTGGCGGTGGCGTCGGTGCGGTTCCTCAGCCGGATCGGGGAGCACACACCCCTCGTCCTGGCGGCCGGAGTCGCGGGCAGCGCCGCAGGCGGAATCGTGCTGGCCTACATGCTGTTCGTGAACGTGGCCCACGGTTTCACGATGGTCCCCGCCGTGGTGCTGGCCCTGTTGCTGTCGGGTTCGGCGTGGCAGTTGTATCTGCGGTGGCGCCACCCGGCGAGTCTGCGGTCGGTGGGTGTGTTCGACACCGCGGAGACGGACGACGTGCTGCCGGGGGCCGGGGTGTTCGCGACGGATGCCGCCGGGAACCTCGCGTTGACGGCGGCTGGACGCACTCCCGGGTCCCGGTGATGGGCGCCCGAGCCGGGGAGATCGCGGGCCACGAACCACGCGCCGTGCAGAAAGCGCTCGCCCTGCTCGAGGCGGTCGCGCAACTCGGGTCCGGGGCGACGGCGAGAGACATCGCCGCGCACGCGGGGATCCCCCAGGCCACGGCGTACCGGCTGCTCAATCTCTTGACCGCCGACGGCTATCTGGTGCGGATCGCGGATCTGTCCGGGTTCGCGCTGGGCCGCCGGACCCGGCAGCTGGCGGGGGCCGCGGAACCGGACCCGGTCGACCACCACGCCGTCCTCGAGGAACTGCGGGAACAGGTGCGTTTCGGGATCCATCTGGCGTCGTTCGCGGGCAGCCGGGTGCGACTCGTCGACCGCGATCCCGACCACGAACTCAGCGGCGAGAACACGATCGCCGCGCACCTGCACGCGTCCGCCATCGGCAAGGTCCTCCTCGCGTCCCGTCCCGACCTGGTCCCGCCGAGCCTGCGCAGGGTGACGTCGTCGACCATCACCGACTTCGGCGCGCTGCGGACCGAACTCGACGCCGTCCGGCGCACCGGTTCGGCCCGCGAGGTCGACGAGGTGCGCGCCGGCCGCAGCGCGGTCGCCGTCCCGGTGCACGACGCGCAGAACGCGGTGACCGGGTGCCTCGCGGCGATCGGGAAGACGGGACGGCTGGCGGTCGACGACCCGGAGCTGACCGACCTTTTACGCTCCTGCGCGGCGCGGGTCGGCGGCCGGGTGCCGGCCTGACGCCAGGTCGCGGCTGACGGCGGCGAGCGCATCCAGAATCTCGGTGTGCACCGCCCGACGTGACCACGCGCCGAACCTCGCCTGCGCCGACGTCCAGCGGTCCGCCGCGACGTTCTCGAGTGCGAACGCGACGTGCCGGTGGTGTTGCAGCGAGACGCTGTCCTGCCGGGCGCGCGCCGGGACGGACAGTGCCAGCAGCGCGAGACCGCGGTCGGCGTCACCGCGCGCGATCTCGAAACATCCGATGCCCGCCGCGACGGCGCCGGTGACCGGCAGATCCGGATATGCGCCCACACCCAGCCGGGAGCGTGCCCACTCCGCGAGCTGCGGAACGGTGTCCACCACCATCTCGGACCGGCCGTGCAGCACGTGGGCGGACACCACCGAGGCCGCCAGCATGAGTCCGTACGGATCGGCGTAGGGCGCGGCCGTGATCCGGGTGTACATCAGGTCCAGCGCCTCCCGGTACCGGGCGAGCCCCCGTTCGACGTCGCCGTCCTCCAGATCGGCTTCCGCGAGACTGCCGATGGCGGCTATCCGCCACTCGTCCTGCTGGTCGTCGGTCCCCGCGCCGGGACCGCGATGCTCGAGCAGCGTCTCGGCCAGCACCTTGCGGCCCGCCTCCACGTCACCGTCCGCGATCAGCGCGGAGGCCTGGAAACCCCACAGCTGATTCGCCTCCTCCTGCGCGCCCAGTTTCCGCAGCTGCTCGACCGCGACCTGATACAGCCCCACCGCGTCCCGGTAGCGTCCGGACTGGCTGTACAGCGAACCGAGGAACTGTGCCGCCATCGCCGTGCCCCACACGTCACCGATCACGGCGCACAGTTCGGAGACGGCCCGCGCATCGCGCACGGCACCGCGGAAGTCGCCGAGGTTCTCCCGCATGCTGGCTCGCGCCGCCAGCGCCGCCGCATGGGTTTCCCGATCGTGCGAGCGCACCCCTTCCGCGACCGCCCTGGCGTGCCGCCGCCCCGAACCCAGCGACAGGATGACATTCGCCGCGAACGCCGAGACCGGCGGCAGATCGGCACGCTCGCGGAGGAGGTGCCGCAATCGCGTCCGGGTGCGGGCGAGGGTGCGGGCCTGACCGCCGAACACCAGATGCATGGCCGCGAGCAGGAATGTGTACGCCACCAATTCCGAGTCGACGTCGCTCAGATCCGCGTCTTCCGTTGCCGCGAGGATCCGCGGCGTCCAGTTCATCACCTCAGAGTGCGCGCCCCGGATGGCCCACAGGCCACCGAGCACCGGGAACACGATCGCGACGGTTGCGGCGTCGCCGCGCTCGACCGCCCACCGGAGCACGGCGAGGAAGTTGTCGTGGTCGGCGTCGATGTCGTCGGCGAGCGCGACCTGGTCGGCACGGCACCGCACCAGCGCCTCCGACGCGAACGCGTTGACCCACACTCGCTGGCGGGCAAACACTTCCGGCTCCTCGGCGGCCTCGGCGAGTCGCTCCTCGCCGTATTCCCGCACCGTCTCGAGCATGTAGTAGCGCAGCGTGTCCGACGTCTCCGACACGGACAGCAGCGATTGGTTGACGAGGCCCTCGACGGCCTCCACGACATCGTCGACGCCGTCCCATTCCGCGATCGTCCGGGCGGCGTCGAGGGTGAACCCCGCCGGGAACCGGCACAGTCTGCGCAGCGCGATCTGCTGTTGCTCGCCCAGAAGCTGCCAGCTCCAGTCGATGACGGCGTGCAGGGTGCGGTGCCGTTCGGGCGACGTCGGGTCGTGCGAGCGCAGCAGCGCGAACCGGTGCTCGAGCCTGCGGCCGATGTCCTCGACGCTCATGCTGCGTACCCGCGCGGCGGCCAGTTCGATCGCGAGCGGCAGCCCGTCGAGGGTGCGGCAGACACTGCGCACGGTCTCCGGGTCGAGCCGCGCCGTGGGTCGTACTGCACGGGCCCGGGCGGTGAACAGTTGCACGGCGGGCGCATCGTCGTCGTCGATCGCCAGCGGCGGCAGCGGGTACACCGCCTCGGACGCGAGCATGAGCGGTGATCGGCTGGTCGCGAGGACGGTCAGCTGAGCGCCTGCGGCCACCAGGTCGGCCACGATCTCGGAGCAGGCACCGACGACGTGCTCGCAGTTGTCGAGAATCAGGAGCATCGGCCCCGCCGACAGCGCTTCCCGGAGCTTTTCCCGCGCCGAATGGATGCGGCTGAGGGTGAGCCGTCCCGGCGCGATGTCGATCTCGCTGAGACCGAGAGTGCTGCTGATCGCCGCCACGACGTCCTCACTGCTGCGCAGCGACGCGAGTTCCACCAGGGCCACGGACGTCCGCGCGGCGGCCCGCGCACCCAGTTCGTGCGCGAGCCGGGTCTTACCCGCACCGCCGGGTCCGAGGATGGTCACGACCCGCGAGGACGTGAGCAGTCCCTCGATCTCCGCCACGTCGGTGTCACGCCCCAGCAGAGCGTTCGGTGCCGCCCGGAGGCCGATCGCCGTGCGGTCCGGCGCCTCGGGGCGCCGGCCGTCCGACTCGGGTGCGCCGTCGCCGCGCAGGATCTCGGTGTGCAGCGCGACGAGGGCAGGCGACGGGTCTGCCCCCAGCCGATCGACCAGGCGCCTGCGGAAGGTCGCAAACACGTCCAGCGCCTCGTTGTCGCGCCCGAGCCCGGCGAGCACGCGCATGAGGTCGGCGTGCGCTCGCTCGTCGAGGGGTTCGGCGAGCACGTGGGCCTGCGCCTTCGGCAGAGCGGTCGCCCAGTCTCCGGCCTCCACCAGCGCCGCCCGGTCCGCGGCCTCGAGCCGGCCCCGGATCACCGCGGCGTCCGCTGCAAGTTCCGTTGCGGCGGCGCCCGCGGGAAGGTCGGCGCCCGGGTCGCCCCGCCACAGCGCGAGTGCGTCGCGGATCTCGTCCGGCCCGGCGCCGCCGCCGTGTCCCCGGCCCTGCAGTCGGCGTGCCACGTCCTCCGCACGGGTCAGGTCGACGGCGTCCCGGGACACGGCCAGCCGGTATCCGGCCGGGCCGATCTCCAGCGCCCCGTCCGGCAACGCGGCCCGCAGCCGGGAGACCTGTGTGTGCAGCGCGTTCATCGGGGACCGCGGCGGATCCTCGCCCCACACCTCGTCGATGAGGGCCTGCGCGGACCGGCTCCGGCCGGGATCGCGGGCGAGGGCGACGAGCAGGCTGCGCGCGCGGGTGCCGGGCAGCGGTGCGAGCGCGCCCGATCGCCGCGTCGATACCTCACCCAACAACGCGACCTGGATCGGCGCGCTTGCCGGTGCCACCGTCTCGTCCACGCTCATCTGCTGGTCCACCGCGTTCGATGGTATTGCACCGAGCGGACGCGAACTTCTCGAAGTTCGGTGTGGGTGCGGGCGCCTTCTCGCTCGGTGCAAAGATCGGTGCATGGCAACGGCTGCTCAATGGATCGAAGGCGCTCGTCCGCGCACCCTCCCGAACGCGATCGCCCCGGTGCTCGTGGGCACCGGCGCCGCGGCATCGCTCGGCGGCGCGGTGTGGTGGAAGGCGGTATTGGCACTGGTGGTCTCTCTCGCGTTGATCGTGGGCGTCAATTTCGCCAACGACTACTCGGACGGTATTCGCGGCACCGACGACGAGCGCGTCGGACCGCTGCGGCTCGTCGGGTCCAAGCTGGTGAAACCGTCGGCGGTGAAGGCGGCGGCCATCGCCTGCTTCGCGGTCGCCGCGGTGGCCGGCGTCGTCCTCGCCGTCACCACCGCGTGGTGGCTCGTGCTGATCGGCGCCCTGTGCATCGTGGGCGCCTGGTTCTACACGGGCGGCACGAAGCCGTACGGGTACAGCGGCTTCGGCGAGGTCGCCGTCTTCGTGTTCTTCGGTCTCGTCGCCGTCCTGGGCACCCAGTACGTACAGGCCGAGACGATCGATTGGGCCGGTGTGGTGTCCGCGGTCGCCGTCGGGTCGTTCTCGAGCGCGGTTCTCGTCGCCAACAATCTGCGGGACATTCCCACCGACACCGAATCCGGCAAACGCACGCTCGCCGTGAGGCTCGGCGACTCGCGTACCCGCATCCTGCACCTGGTCACTCTGACGGTCCCGTTCGTCGTGACCCTGGTCCTGGTGCTGCGCACCCCGTGGGCGCTCGTCGGCCTGCTCGCGCTGCCCCTCGCGGTCCGGGCGAACGCCCCCGTCCGCTCGGGCGGCCTGGGCCTCGCACTGATTCCCGCGCTGCGGGATTCGGGGCTAGCGATGCTGGTCTGGGGCGCCGCCACGGCCGTGGCCCTGTCAGCCGCCTGAGCGGCCCCGGTCAGTCGCCGTCCGGCAGCAGGATGCCGAGGACGAAGTTGACGATCGAGATGATCAGGCCACCCCACACGGCCGTCCAGAAGCCGTCGACGGTCAGGCCGTACTCGGTCTGGGAGCTCAGCCACGCGGTGAGCAACAGCATCAGGGCGTTGATCACCAGGGTGAACAGGCCGAGCGTCAGGATCAGCAGCGGCAGCGACAGCAACTTCACCAGCGGCTTGACGAAGATGTTGACGACGGTGAACACCAGCGCGATGCCGAGCAGCACCACGATGTCCCAGCCGGTTCCGTTGCCCGAACTGGAGATGTCGATACCCGACACCCAGGCTGCCGCCAGCCAGATCGCGAACGCGTTGATGACGAGGCGTACCAAGAAGGTCATGCGTGCATGCTGGCACACCGATCGGACAAACGGGAACCGGGCGACCGGTCAGGCGGCGCGGTCGTCGAGCGCCGCGTGCACGCGGCGGCGGAGTTCGCCGACCCCGACCCGGACCTCGAGGATCTCCTTCGTCGTGCCCTCGGCAACGCGCAGCACTCCGAGGAAGATGTGCTCGGCGCCGATGTGATCGTCCTTGCGCGCCAGCGCCTCCCGCAGTGAGAGTTCGATCGCCTTCTTCGCGTCGCGGGTGAACCCGATGTGTCCCGACTTCCGGCCGAACCAGCCGCGCTTCTCCGAGGGTTGTTCCGGATCGAGCACGCCCTTGCCGAAGTTCTGCTCGAGACTCTGCCGCACGGCGTCGAGGTCGATCCCGATCGATTCGAGTGCTTCCGCGTCGGCGTCGCTCAGGGCGGTCCCGTGGGCCGCGACGGTCGATCGCGCGGCGCCCTCGTCGATGCCGGCGTCCGCGAGGATGCCGTGGACGGGTTCGGTTTTCACGGACAGCAGGGCGAGCACGAGGTGTTCGGGCCCGATCTGCGAGGACTTCACGTCGCGCGCTTCCTGCTGCGCGCCGATCACCACGGCCCGGGCGTCCGTCGAGAATCGTTCGAACATGCGCCGTTACCTCCCTCTCCGGTTGTGTTTCTGGTGGACGGCCTGCCTGCTCACCTCGAGGGAGTCGGCGATCGCCTGCCAGGACCAGCCCTGGGCGCGGGCGTTGGCGACCTGGATGGCCTCGAGCCGTTCGAGGAGACGCCGCAGCGCACGCACGGCCCGCAACCCCTCGGCGGGGTCGGGGCTGCCCGCCGCTGCGGCGAGCGTGGTTGCTTCGGTCATGAATGTCAATTTAGGTTGACACCGATCGGGTGTCAACCCTGATTGACAGATTGCGGGAAGGCCGTCAGTACGCCGCGACCGCCCCGTCGACGGCGATCTGCAGGTCCTTCTGCACGACGTGCGCGATGTCCATCGGTTTCGCCGGGAGGTCGAATACCGGCTCCGACACGAACACGCTGGCCGACTTCACGTTCTCGGGGTCGGGCCCGTGGGCGTCCGGCCCGTAACTGATGCCGATGGACAGCAGCACGGGCGAGACTCCGCGATCCGCCGCACGTTTCGCGATGTGGCCGATGCCGCTGTTGATGTGCTGCAGCCGGGTCGGATCGTCCTCGTTGCACGTGCCCTCGGGAAAGATCGCCAGGTTGTCGCCGCGGCAGAGCCGTTCGGCGGAGATGTCCATCATGAGCCTGCCCGCGTCGGCGACCGCGCGGAGCCCGTAGTTCTTGCTGCGGAACACCGGGATCCCGCCCATCATGTCGACCTTCCTGTGCAGGTCGGGGTCGACGAACAATTCGTCTTTCGCGAGCACCCGGGTGCGTCCGATCGCGCGGCGCAACGGCGTGTTCCAGGCCGTCGCCGCCAGCGTGTACTGATCGCTGTGGGTCACGTGATTGGCGGCGACGATCAGCACCCTGCCCGACTTCACCAGCCCGGCCAGCTGCGCCTTCGCGTCGTCCGCGTACACGATCCGCGGCCGGTACTTCGCGTACAGCGACGCGTACGCCAGCTTGGCGAGCAACCGATTCTGCCGGTGGTCGCGGTAGTACGCGTACACCGCTTCGTAGTTCTCGAGAGTCACCTCGGGCTTGTCCATGCGCGTCCCCGCTCCGTCGTCCTCACGCCAGGCTACCAACCTACGGTTGCGTAGCCTACGGAGGAGTAGGTATCGGGAAAGTGCAGGGAAACTGTGCGAACAGCACGATTTCGGGTACAAAAGACCTGTGATCCGCCCGGCCATTTCCACCGACCTGCCCGCTCTGCAAGACATCGAAATCGCGGCGGGTGCGCCGTTTCGCGACATCGGAATGGACGCCGTCGCCGACGATCCCCCGTTCTCACTCGACGAGCTGACCGAATACCTCCAGCTGGAATGCATTTGGGTCGCGGTCGACGCAGACGACGCCCCGGTGGCCTACGCACTCGTCGCCGTCGTCGACGGCGGCGCGCACATCGAACAGGTGTCGGTCCACCCCGCCCACGCCCGCCAGGGCCTCGGCGCCCTGCTGCTCGACGAGATCTCGTCGTGGGCGGGCGTCCGCGGACTGCCCGCACTCACTCTCACCACGTTCGTCGACGTCCCGTGGAACGCCCCCTATTACGAGCGGCTGGGCTTCCGCCCCCTGCCGGAGACCGACCTCACTCCGGGCCTGTCACGCATCCGCGACGACGAGGCCCGGCACGGTCTCGCCGCATGGCCGCGAGTCACGATGTCCCGCGCGGTGACCGCGCCGGTGCGTACCGCCGCCACCGCGCCTCAGCCGGGCTGACCCGGCCACTCCCCCGTCGCCGCGAACCGGTCGAGCACGGCGGTCGGACCCGACAGGTCGATGCCCTCACCGGCCACCCAGTCGTCGTCGAAGTAGGTGTCGGCGTACCGTTCGCCGCCGTCGCACAGAACGGTGACGACACTGCCGGACCGTCCGGCCGCGAGCATCTCCGCGACGACGGTGAACGCACCCCACAGGTTCGTGCCCGTCGACCCGCCGACCCGGCGGCCCAGCACCGAACTGGCGTGCCGGGCCGCCGCGATGGACGCGGCGTCGGGCACCCGCATCATGCGGTCGATGACCTGCCCGACGAAGGACGGCTCCACCCGCGGCCGGCCGATGCCCTCGATCCGCGAGGGCATTCCCGTCGCGTACTCGCAGGAGTTGGTCTCGTAGCCGCCGAAGAACGCGGAGTTCTCGGGGTCCACGACGAGAAGGCGCGTCGCGTGCCTGCGGTACCGGATGTACCGGCCCAGCGTCGCGCTGGTGCCGCCCGTTCCGGCGCTCATGACCAGCCACTCCGGCACCGGGTGCTCTTCCTGAATCATCTGCTGGTAGATCGACTCGGCGATGTTGTTGTTGCCGCGCCAGTCGGTGGCCCGTTCCGCGTGCGTGAACTGGTCCATGAAGTGACCGTTCGTTTCCGCGGCGAGCCGACGGGCCTCGCTGTAGATCTCCGGCGGGTGGTCGATGTAGTGGCAGCGACCGCCCTGCGCCTCGATGAGGGCAATCTTCGCGCCGCTCGTGCTGCGCGGCACGACGGCCACGAAGTCGAGCCCGAGCATCTTCGCGAAGTACGCCTCACTGACGGCCGTCGATCCCGACGACGCCTCGATGACCGTCGTCCCCTCGGTGATCCAGCCGTTGCAGATCGCGTACAGGAACAGCGACCGGGCCAGCCGGTGCTTGAGGCTGCCCGTGATGTGGGTCGACTCGTCCTTCAGATAGAGCTGCACACCCCAGTCGACGGGCAGCGGGTACCGCAGCAGGTGCGTGTCGGCGCTGCGCTGCGCGTCCGCGTCGATGAGGCGGACGGCGTTGTCGACCCAGTCCCGCGGCACGCTCCGGTCGATGACGACGCAGTCGTCGACCGTCACCGGGACGTGCCCTCACCGCGGAGCCGGGCACGCAGGTCGGCCTGGTCGGCGCGGCGCTGCGCGTCGAACGTGGCGATCCCCTCGTTGACCCGCTTCCGAAGTTTCGCGAACAGCAGCAGCGACAGCGGGAGCGCGATGAGGACCGCGAAGATCGCGGCGACGAGAAGCGGCACGGCGACCCCGACGAGTGCGGCCACGCCGAGGATGACGGCGCCGATGACGACGACCAGCAGCAGCCGGGCGATCGAATAGATCGCGACGTCGCGCGCCAGCTGTCCCTTGGTCACCCGCCCGCCCTGCTTCACTGTCGCGCTCGAATTCGCGGGCTCGACCTGGTCTTCTGGCTTCTCGGATGACTCGCTCACGCTCCCAGGTTACCCACCGCCGAGGGGGCTCCTCACACGTCCGACTTATCCGATTTGTCTATTACCTCCCCTTTACCAACATTAGATCGTTCGAGTACCCGGGGTCTCGGATGTCACGATGACCGAGATCAGTCGCAACAGCGGCCGGCTTCAGCACAGATCAGTCGAAAGCAGTGGAGGATCGTCGATGAGCGCACCCACCTACAACGGACCCGGATTCAGCGGATCCAACGAAGCCCTCATGACCCCGGGCCAGGTGGCTGCCCTGTTCCATGTCGACCCCAAGACCGTGACGCGTTGGGCGCACGCGGGCCGGCTCGGATCGCTGCGCACCCCCGGCGGGCACCGCCGCTTCCGCGAGGCCGAGGTCATGCAGCTGCTCCGCTCCCTGACGACGGAGGCGGGCGCAGGCCGACCGTAGGGCCCCCCGACCGCGACTGCCACTACCCGGGCGCCCCGCGACCCGGGTAGGTGACCTCTGCCGCCGACGCGGCTACGCTCGAGGAATACCGGCTACCCTCGAGCGGTGTAAGGAGGTGCGCGGTGATCTATCTGTTGGCACTCATCGGGCTCGTGACAGTGGCGGTCCTCATGTGGAAGGCGTTCGGCCCGAACACGCGGCCCGTGCTGAGCACGCGGGTGCAGGGACCGGACGACGATCCGGATTTCCTGTGGAAGGTGGATCGGGAGACACGTCGGAAGAAGTCCGACGAACCCGATGCCGGTCCTGCCGACCCGGCCGGATGAGCAAGTGCCGTGGTGCCGGTCGAGACGGCACCATCGGCGTCCCTGCCTCAGCGACGGTCCTGTAGCGCGAAACTCGACGCCGGGAAGTCGGAGGCCACCGCGGCGGCCAGTTCGAGGAGCGCGTTGCGCGTCTTCGGACGCAGCCGCTCCAGTTCGATCTCGGCCCCCTCCTCGAGGTGCGGGTCGAACGGAATCAGCCGCACCAGGCGGCATCGCTGCTCGAAGTGCTCGACGACCTTCGGCAGGTCCACCTTGCCCGACCTCGGGCGTACTGCATTGACGACGGCCACCGACCGGGCCACGAGTTCGCGGTATCCGTGGGCGTCGAGCCAGTCGAGTGTGGCGGAGGCGCTGCGGGCGCCGTCGACGGACCCCGAACTGACCACCACGAGCGCGTCGGCCTCTTCGAGAATGGTCTGCATCGCGGAGTGCATCAGTCCGGTGCCGCAGTCGGTGAGAACGATGCTGTAGAACTTCTCGAGCATCGTGACGGTCCGCGAGTAGTCGTCGGCGCTGAACGCCTCCGAGACGGCCGGGTCGCTGTCGGACGCGAGCACCTCGAGCCGGTGCCTGCTCTGCGACGTGTAACTGCGGACGTCGCTGTACTTTTCGATGCTCTGCTCGTCGCGCAGCAGGTTCCGCACCGTCGCGGGAGTCTCGAGGGGAATCTTCTGGCTGAGCGTGCCGCGGTCGGGGTTGGCGTCGACGGCGATGACGCGGTCGCCGCGCAGCGACGCGAACGTGGAGCCGAGGGTCGCGGTGGTCGTGGTCTTGCCGACCCCGCCCTTGAGGCTGAGTAGCGCGATCTTGTAGCACCCCTGCAGCGGCTGGTTGACCCGCTTGGTCAGCTCGATCCGCCGCTGTTCCTTCGCGCTGTTCCCGACGTTGACGTAGCGGCCGGACAGCCGGTACAGCGCCTTGCGCCACCCGGTGGTGGGGGCGGGCTTGACCTGCTTGAGGAGCAACGACGTGGACAGGTCACGGGCCGACACCGCGTACTGCTGCTCGGCGTTCGTTTTGTGCGGACTATTCGCAGGCTGCTGGGGCGCCTGCTGGACGACAGACTGGGGTGTGTGCTGGACCGGTGGCTGCTGCGGGGGCGTGAACGCCGCCGGCTGGGGTGCCGGAGCCTGCTGTGCGACTGGGGCGGCGGGAGCCTGCTGCGGGGCGGGGGCCTGGGTCTGCGGCCGCGCCGGCGCGGCGGCGGGGGCCTGGGCGGCGGGCTGCGCGAACGGATTGGGACCCTGCGGCTGAACGTACGGGGCCTGCCGTGCGGCGTTCCAGGCGACGTTCGATCCGATGTCGTCCGCGGGCGGATTCGATGCGGGCCGCACCGGCTCCCAGATACCGGAGTTGTTTTCGGACATGGCTGAACGTCCCCCTCGTGAAGTCTCCATCGTCCCCACCGGTTCTCACCGTTCGGAGACGTCGCGGCGGAAGGATATCAGTCGGTGGCGACCGTCAGTTCAGGCCCGCGTACGAGTGCAATCCCGACACCACCATGTTGATGATGAACAGGTTGAAGAGCATTGCGACGAAGCCCGCGACGTTGATCCAGGCGGCCTTGGTGTCGCGCCATCCGGACGTCGCGCGGGCGTGCAGGTAGGCGGCGTAGATCACCCAGGCGATGAACGACACCGTCTCCTTGGGGTCCCAGCCCCAGAATCGGCCCCACGCGGCCTCGGCCCAGATCGCGCCGAGGATGACTCCGGCGCCGAACAGGGGGAACCCGATGATGGTGGTCTTGTACGCCAGGCGGTCCAGGGTCTGCGCGTCCGGCAACCGCTCCGCGATCCGCGCGAACACACCGGTTCCCTCCTCGCCGCGCGGGTACCGCATGCGCAGCAGGAACAGCAGGCTCGCGATACCCGACACGAGGAATACACCGGAACCGACGCTCACGATGGTGACGTGGATCGGCAGCCAGTACGACCGCAGCGCCGGCACCACGGGTGCCGCGTCCGCGTACAGCACGGTGGCGGCGAGGAACATCAGGATCAGGACGGGAACGAGCAGGAACACCCACATCGACCGGTACGCCGGCTTCGACAGCAGTGTGAGACCGACGACGAGCGCGGCGGCGCAGGCCATCGTCACGAACTCGTACATGTTCCCGAGCGGGAACCGCTCGGTCGCGAATCCGCGCAGCACGATCGACGCGAAGATCAGTACCGTGCCGACCACGAGCACGGCGGCGCCCATGCCGCCGAAACGCTCGGACAGGGGTTTCTTCGGCTGCTCGACCACCCGACCGGGGACGCCGGCCGCTTCGGACGCACGTGCGCCGGATCCGGCCGCCACGAGTTCCCGGTCCTGCACGGCCTGCGCCCGGGTGGACGCGTACTGCACGATGAGCAGCACGAGCGCCAGCACCAGCACGGTGAAGGCTGATCGGAAGGCCCAGTCGCTGTACTGCGCCAGTGTCTCGTTGGTCGTCATCGTTGGCTCTCCTGCGCGTCAGGCTTCGTGGCGTCCGTGAGCAGACGGGTGCAGAGTCGGCCGAACTCGTCGCCCCAGCCGGCCTGATCGGTCCGGGCGAGTCCACCAAGCTCTACTACAGTACGTCGTGGCGCGGGAGCGTCGGCGTCCGCGGGGTAGATGCGGGCCCAGATCCGGCGGCGCTTGACCAGCAGCGAGACGAGCAGTCCCGCCATCATCGTCAGCGCCGACACCAGCACCCACTGCTGCGCCGGGTCGTGCGACACCTGCAGGTTCACGAAGTCCACGGCGCCGTCGAACCGCACCTGGGTGCCGTCGGACAGGGTCGAACTCTCCCCCGGCTTCAGATTCACCCGGTCCTGCTTCACGAGACGGCCCTGGTTGATCAGTTCCGTGTTGAGCGAGAACAGCGACTGCGGGTTGCCGGTGTCGAGGCCGGTGTCGCCCTTGTAGATGTCGATGGCGACGGCCGGGTCGTTCATCGCCGGGTAACTCGACGCCAGCAGGTTGCCGTGGAGCAGCGCGGTCGGGGCGAACAGCCCCTCGATCGCGATCTGGTTCTTCCGCCGCTCGTCGGTGTCGGGGTACATGCCGCCGGGCGGGTCGAACCGCATCGCGCCGCTGCTCAGGAACGTCGTCGCGTCGTCGGGACGCCACTGCAGCGTCTCGGTGCGGGTTTCCCCGTTCGGGAACGTGACGGTGAATGTCGGCGCGTACCCGTGCCCCTGCAGATAGACGCGGTCCCCCTCGACGCGCAGCGGATGGTTGACCTGCAACTGCCCGTCCCGCCAGGTGTTCGTCTCGAGGTCGTCGCCGGCCTGGTAGGCGATGTTGGACGTGAACATCTCGGCCTGACCGCTGTCGAGGTAGTCGGCGGCGAAATCCTTCACCTTGATGCACAGCGGCGTCATGCCGGTGCCGTCCTGGGTATTGCCCGCCTTGAACGAGTCGAACACCGCCGGCGACGTGGTGCAGAACCCCGGACCGTTGTTGGCGACCACGATCACGTTGCCCTCGTAGCCGAACAGCTTGCCGACGGCGATCGCGACGAGCAGCGCGACGAGCGACAGGTGGAAGACGAGGTTTCCGAGTTCGCGGAAGTATCCCTTCTCCGCGGAGATGGTGATCTCGCCGTCGTGGGCGGCGCGTTCCCCGCCCGCGCGGGTCTCGACCCGCCACCCCTTCAGGTGGCTGCGGATGCGCGCGGCGAGTTCCTCCGGTGTCTCGTCGACCCGGTCCTCGTGGTGGTGCGGCAGTCGCGCGAGGTTCCGCGGGGCGGGCACCGGACGGGTGCGCAGCGCCTTGGCGTGGTCGACGCAGCGCGGCAGGATGCAGCCGACGAGGGAGATGAAGAGCAGGACGTAGATCGCGGTGAACCAGAAACTGCCGAACACGTCGAACAGTTCGAGCTTGTCCATCCACGGACCGAGGGTCGGCCGGTTCGCGATGTACTCGTCGACCTTGCCGGCGTTGAGGCTGCGCTGCGGCAGCAGCGCGCCCGGGATCGCGGCGAGGGCGAGGAGAAACAGCAGCACCAGCGCCGTGCGCATGGACGTGAGGCCGCGCCACGTGTTACGGACCAGCGCGAACGCGCGACCCGGCAGCGATTGACGGGGCACCGGTGCGGCTTCCGGGGCCTCGGGGGTCTGGATGTCGCTCATATGGGCAAAGTCACTTCCGAGATGAAGGCGTCGCGAACCCAGCCGACGAACTGGTCCCACGCGCCGGTGACGAGGGCGATACCCACGGCCACCAGCATGATTCCGCCGAAGATTTGAATCGTGCGCGCGTTGCGGCGCAGCCAGCCGACGCCGCGCAGCGCGCGGGACGAGCCGAGCGCGAGGATCACGAACGGCAACCCGAGGCCGAGGCAGTACGCGACGATCAGGGCCACTCCGCGGGCCGCGGTGGCACCGTCGGTGCCCGCGGCGAGGGAGATGACGCCCGCCAGGGTCGGGCCGAGGCACGGCGTCCAGCCCAGCGCGAACACGGCACCGAGCAGCGGCGCCCCGGCCAGGCTGGAGATGCGCCGCGGCTCGAGCCGGGTGTCCCGTTGCAAGGCCGGGATCAGACCGATGAACACCAGGCCCATGGCGATGGTGACCACCCCGCCGACCCGCATCAGGACGTCGCGGTTGATCGCGAGGGCCGAGATGGCGCCGAACACCGACGCGGTGGCCAGCACGAACACCACGGTGAAACCGGCGACGAACAGGGCCGCGGCGCCCGCGACCCGCAACCGTCCGTCCGACACGGTCTTCGTCCGGGTGGCTGCTTCCTCAGCGGTGACGGCCGGGGCGTCCGCACCGACGACACCCGCGAGATAGGACAGGTAGCCGGGGACGAGCGGCACGACGCACGGCGACGCGAACGACACCAGACCGGCGAGGACGCACGCGCCGAGCGCGAGCAGCAGCGGTCCGGTGGCCGCGGTGGACTGGAAGGCGTCGCCGACGCCGCCGGCGAGAAGGGCGGTGCTGGAGTTCACGATTCCTGCGCCACCCGTTCGACCACCGGCTTCAGGTCCTCGGCGAGCAGTTCCTTCAGGAACACCGCGGCCACGCGGTGTTCCCGGTCGAGCACGATCGTGGTGGGGATGACGCTCGTGGGGTAGTTCTGGCCCAGTGCGATCATCGTCCGCATGGCGGGGTCGTAGATCGACGGGTACGACACCTTGTTGTCGATCACGAAGTCCTGGGCCTTGTCCTGCTGGTTGTCGCGCACGTTGATCCCGAGGAACGACACACCCTGATCCTTGGTTTCCTCGTACACCTGCTCGAGGTCGTTCGCCTCACCCCGGCACGGGCCGCACCACTGCCCCCACACGTTGAGCACGACCACCTGGCCGTCGAAATCGTCGAGCGAGGTGGTCTTGCCCTCGGTCATGAGGTCGGGTCCGGACACCGTGCCGATGGTGCCGCGGTCGGCGGGCGGGTCGTAGAAGATCTCTGTCTGCCCGCCCGGCGACACGAAGTCGAACGTGCCGCCCTGGGCCACGGCGTCGTCGCCAGACGCACACGCCGACAGCGACACCGCGGCCGTACAGATCACCGCGAGAAGCCCGGCGAAGCGCCCTCGGTTCATGCCCCGGTCACCCTCGGATCCGACGCGCCCGCGGGCTCCGAGTACACGATGTCGATGAGGGTGTCGCCCTCGTAGACGAGGGACGTCAGCGACGCGAGACCGCACTGGCGGTGCCGCGGATCGTGCCACAGCCGCTCGCCCTGCAGGAACCGGCGGAGGGTCCAGACGGGGAGTTGGTGGCTGACGACGACGGCCTCGTGGCCCACCGCCGACACGCGGGCCGTGTTGACCGCGGCCAGCATGCGGTGCGCGATCTGCAGGTACGGCTCGCCCCAGGACGGTGTGAACGGGTCGCGCAGTTTCCACCAGTGCCGCGGACGGGACAGCGCGCCGTCGCCGACGGACACCTTGAGTCCCTCGAATTCGTTGCCCGCCTCGATGAGGTTCTCGTCCGTCGCGATGTCGACGCCGTGTGCGTCGGCGATCGGGGCGGCCGTCTCCTGTGCCCGCTGCAGCGGTGAGGACACGACGTGCGTGATGTCGTGCTTGGCCAGCACCGACGCCACCGCGCGCGCCTGCGCCTCACCCGTCACCGACAGCCGGAACCCGGGGAGCCTGCCGTAGAGGATTCCTCGCGGGTTGTGCACCTCGCCGTGCCGGAGCACGTGCACGATGGTGCGGGTCTGTGTGTGGTCGGGATGATCGGCTTCGGTCACGTTGCGGTTCCTCGGGTCGGGGCGGGAGGTCAGGTGGGCGTCGGCGGCGGGGCCGCCGGCCCCCGGAGGGGAAGACTCGTCAGGGCTGGACGGCCGCTGCGGCCGCCTTCGCGGCGTGCGGCAGGGCGTCGGCGATGATCGAGAATGCGGTGTCGTCCATGGCGGCGGAGACGAACCACGCCTCGAACGCGCTCGGCGGCGGGTACACCCCGCGGGAGAGCAGTCCGTGGAAGAAGGCCGGGAAACGCCAGGTCTGCGCGGCCTTGGCCTCGGCGTAGTCGGTCACCGGGTCTTCGCTGAAGAACACGCTGAGCATGGTGCCCGCGGTCTGCACCCGGTGCGGCACGCTCGCCGCGGTCAGTGCGTCGGACAGCAGCGTCCGCAGGGTGGCGCTGTTGCGCTCGAGGGCGTCGTACACACCCTGGTCCGCGGCGCGCAGGCTCGCGAGCCCGGCGGCGACGGCGACCGGGTTCCCGGACAGGGTGCCTGCCTGGTAGACGGGTCCGGCGGGGGCGAGGTGAGCCATGACGTCGGCACGGCCACCGAACGCGGCGGCGGGCAGGCCGCCGCTCATCACCTTGCCGAACGTGTAGAGGTCGCCGGCGACGCCGTCGAGTCCGAACCAGCCGGCGGAACTGACCCGGAATCCGGTCATCACCTCGTCCATGATGAGCAGCGCGCCGTTGTCGCGGGTCAGCTTGCGCAGGCCCTCGTTGAATCCGGGCTGTGGCGCCACCGCGCCCATGTTGCCGGCGGCGGCCTCGGTGATGACGCACGCGATCTGGCCCTCGTTCGCGGCGAACGCCCGGGCGACGGCGTCGAGATCGTTGTAGGGCACGACGATGGTGTCCTCGGCCTGCGCGCCGGTCACACCGGGCGACGTGGGGAGGCCGAACGTGGCCAGTCCCGAGCCGGCGTCGGCGAGCAGCGCGTCGACGTGTCCGTGGTAACAGCCGGAGAACTTGAGGACCTTGGTCCGGCCGGTGAATCCGCGGGCGAGGCGCACGGCGCTCATGGTGGCCTCGGTGCCGGAGTTGACCAGCCGCACCTTCTCCACCGGCGCGACGCGGCGGACGATCTCCTCGGCCAGTTCGATCTCACCCTCGGTGGGCGCGCCGAACGACAGGCCCGTGGTGGCCGCCTTCTGCACGGCCTCGACGACGGCGGGGTGCGCGTGCCCGAGGATCATCGGTCCCCAGGAGCAGATGAGGTCGACGTAGTCGTTGCCGTCGACGTCGGTGAGCGTGTAGCCGGACGCTTCCCTGATGAACCGCGGGGTGCCGCCGACCGAGTGGAAGGCCCGCACCGGGGAGTTGACGCCGCCGGGAATGACCAGATCAGCCCTCTCGAAGAGCTGGGCGGAGCGGGAAGCGTGTACGTCGGGGTCACCGGAGGAAACAGTCACGGCCTCCAGTGTCCCAGTTCTGTCGAATTTGCCAACGACAGGGTGTAGTGGGTGGCCAGGATCACTCTGCCGATCCGAGGTTCACAGATTGCCGCGGGCAGCCTGTTCGCGCTCGATGGATTCGAACAGGGCCCGGAAGTTGCCTGCCCCGAACCCCAGCGATCCGTGCCGTTCGATCACCTCGAAGAACACCGTCGGCCGGTCACCGAGCGGTGTGGTGAAGACCTGCAGGAGGTACCCGTCCTCGTCGCGGTCGACGAGGATTCCGCGCTTCTGCAGTTCCTCCACCGGCACCCGCACCGTGCCGATGCGGGCACGCAGTTGCGGATCCTCGTAATAGGCGTCGGGGGTGGCCAGGAACTCGACGCCCTCCGCGCGCAGCGCGTCCACGGTCGCGAGGATGTCGCCGGTCGCGAGGGCCAGATGCTGGCAACCCGGCTCACCGTAGAACTCGAGATACTCGTCGATCTGCGACTTCTTCTTTCCCACCGCCGGTTCGTTGAGCGGAAACTTCACCCGGTGGTTGCCGTTCGCGACGACCTTCGACATGAGCGCCGAGTACTCCGTGGCGATGTCGTCGCCGACGAATTCGGCCATGTTCGTGAATCCCATGACCCGGTTGTAGAACCGCACCCAGTGATCCATCCGGCCCATCTCGACGTTGCCGACCGCGTGGTCGAGCGCCTGGAACAGGCGTGCCGGTTTCCCGGGCCGGGCCGCGTAACCGCTGGAGCGCGAGACGAATCCGGGTAGGTAGGGGCCGTCGTACCGGCTGCGGTCGACGAGGGTGTGCCGGGTGCTGCCGTAGGTGGCGATCGCCGCGAGCCGCACGGTGCCGTGCCGATCCGTGACGTCGCGCGGCTCCTCGAGGATGGTGGCCCCCTGTGAGCGTGCGTGTGCGATGCAGCGGTCGACGTCGAGCACCTCCATGGCGAGGTCCACCACACCGTCGCCGTGGGCCCGGTGGTGGTCGGCGAGCGGACTCTTCGGGTCCACGGCGCCGTGCAACACGAACCGTGCCGTTCCGGATTCGAGGACGAACGACTTGTGCGAGCGCTGGCCGGTCTCCGGCCCGGCATAGGCGACGAGGGTCATGCCCCAGGTAGAGACGAAATACTGCATGCTCTGCGTCGCATTGCCGCACACGAACACGACGGCGTCCATAGCGACCACAGGAAACGGATCCGACGCGTCGTCGTGTTCGACGAGACCGACCAGCTGCCGGAGCTCGTCGGACTCCAGCTGTGCGGCCACCTCACGGGGCGTCAGGCGAATGTCGGTGGTAGTCATACCTCACTGTGATACAGCGCACAGTGTTGCGCAACGGTGCCTCTTGACGCTGCTCACTCTGTACACAATGCTGGATGAAATAGCGGATCGACCGTACATATTGACCAGGGACGCCATGAACATCGACCAACTCGACGCCGCACTGCTCGACCTGCTCCACGCCGAGCCGAAGGTCGGGGTGCTGGAGGCGTCGCGACGCCTGGGGGTGGCCCGCGGCACCGTCCAGGCGCGACTCGACCGGCTCGAACGCACCGGCGTGATCACCAGTTCGGCACCGACCCTCGACCCGGAGGCGCTGGGGTTCCCGGTGGTCGCGTTCGCGACCCTCGAGATCGCCCAGGGCAACGGGCACGCCGCGGTCGTCGAACATTTGAGCGCCATCCCCGAAGTGCTCGAGGCACACACGATCACCGGCGCCGGCGACGTCCTCGTCCGCGTGGTGGCCCGCACCCACGCCGACCTTCAGCGGGTGATCAACTCGATCGTCGACGGGCACAACGTCCTTCGTTCGTCGACGGTCATCGCGACGCAGACTCAAATCGCGCTGCGGCACGACCAGCTCGTTCGCGCCGCGGTGCCGCCGCCGCGCGTCTAGGGATTGTCCGTACTCAGCTCGTCGAGCAGCGAACTGAGCAGGTGGCAGGCGTCGTCGAATCGGTCGCGGCCGACGAGGCTACCCCAGTGATGCTCGATCTCGGCGACCCGTTCCGCGGCGTCCTGCAGCGCCTGCCGACCCCGCGCGGTCGGGACGACGAGTTTCGCCCGCCGGTCCCGCGTGTCCGGCACCCGCTCGACGTACCCGAGTTCCTCGAGATCGTTGATCAACTCGGACGCCGCGGACAGACTCAGTTCGGCCCGGGCGGCGATCTCGGTCAGCCGGCGCCCGTCCCAGCCGATGTTGCCGAAGATCTGCAGATGCGGTGGCCGGATATCGCCGTACCCGCGCTCCGCCATCGGTTCGCTCAACTCCCGGCGGAACTCGTGCAGCAGGCGGACCAGCAACTGCCCTACCGCCGGCCGATCGGTCGGCAGACCTCTTGACCGTTCCATGACACCGGAGAATACTACGGTTACCGAAGTTTCGGTTTCCGAAGCAATTCTCGACACGTCACTCATCTGGAGCATCCCATGGACACACGAACGCTCACCCGCACGATCCCGACGAGCGTCGGGAACCTCGCCGTCCACGTCACCGGCAGCGGACCGCCGACCGTGCTCTGGCACAGCCTTTTCGTCGACTCGACGACGTGGGCTCCCCTGCGCAGCCACCTGGTCGCGCACCGGCGGCTGATCTCGATCGACGGACCCGGCCACGGGGCGAGCACCGCCGTGCAGCGGCGGTTCACGCTGGAGGAGTGCGCCGCGGCCGCCGTCGCCGTCCTCGACGCGCTCGACGTCACCGAACCCGTCGACTGGGTGGGCAACGCCTGGGGTGGTCACGTCGGACTCGTCGCGGCCGCCCACAGTCCCGACCGGTGCCGCACCGTCGTGACGATCGGGACACCGCTCCAGGCCCTCACCCGCCGGGAACGCGCCAGGATCGTGCCGATGGTGTGGGCCTACCGCATCGCCGGACCGATTCCACCGCTCACGACCGCGGTGATGAACGTCCTTCTCGGCAAGGAGCTTTCACGAACACACCCGCAACAGTTCCAGGCCGTCTCCCGGACCTTCCGGCAGGCGCCGCGGCGTGGCATGCACGAGGCGATGCAGTCGATCATGCTGCACCGGGAGGGGCTGCACCCGCTGCTCCCCCGGATCGGTGCACCGACGCTGATGATCGTCCCCCGCGCAGACACGATGATCTCGCTCGAGCAGGCACGTGCCGCCGCGGCGGCGATGCCGCACGCCGCTGCCACCACGGTGGACGGCGCCGGCCACGTCACACCGCTCGTCACGGAACCGGGAACCCTCGCCGACGTGATCACCGCGTTCTGGCGCGATCCGGGCCGCACCGTGATCACCGCGCCGGCGGCCCTGCCGTGACGAGCGGCCGTCCGGTGCCGGACCCCGCCGGTCCGGGGCAGGAGTCCGTGTGGGACTTCCCGAGACCGCCCGCGGTCCGGCGGAGCGACGAGTTGGTGGAGGTGTGGTTCGGCGGACAACTCGTCGCACGCACCCGCACCCCGTTGCGAGTGCTCGAGACCAGCCACCCGCCGACGTACTACCTTCCGCGGTCCTGCTTCACCGACGGCGTCCTGCGTCCGGTCGACGGCAGCACGGTGTGTGAGTGGAAGGGGCGGGCAGATTATTTCGACGTCGTCGCGGGCGGACACGTCGCCGAGCGTGCGGCGTGGCACTATCCGCGGCCGGTCGCCGGCTACGACATCCTTCTCGGGCACGTGGCGGTCACGCCGGCACCGATGGACGGCTGTTTCGTCGACGGCGAGCGGGCGCGACCCCAGGCGGGAGGCTTCTACGGCGGCTGGATCACCGATCGGGTGGTCGGCCCCTTCAAGGGCGGGCCCGGCAGCCGTTTCTGGTGATCCCCCTACCCCCACGGCGGCAGGTCGTCGACGACGAGGGCGACGAGCCACGGCAGCGGAATCGACACACCGATGATCGCCACCGCCGGCCACGGGTTGCCGGTGAGTCCGTAGACCACCGCCGACAGCACGAACGCGAGAAGCCTGCCGACCGACACGATCACGTGCCTGCGCACCCGAAGCCGATGCCGTTCGTCGAGCGACACCGACGCGGTGGTGATGCTGATCGGATGGCGGTGAGCACTCACCAGGCAGGAGTACCCGGTACCGGCGAACCGAACCGCACAACCCGTCGCGGCGGCCGTCTACTGTCGAGTCATGGCCACCACAGCTGACCACCTGAGAAGCACACTCGACGGACGCTGGCGGGAGGTACGCGAGCGTGTCAGGGCGGAATTGTCCGGCACCCCCGACTTCGCGCCGCACTACACCCCCGACCTCGACGAGGCCCGCGCCAAGACGCTGTCGCAGTTACGTCTGCTCGCGAACAACGGCTACGCGGCCGCCGGTTTCGCGAAAGACCACGGCGGCACCGGTGACGCCGGCGCGGCCGTCACGAGCATCGAGATGCTGGCGATGTCCGACCTGTCGCTGATGGTCAAGGCCGGCGTGCAGTGGGGGCTGTTCGGCGGCGCGATCGAGAACCTCGGCACGGCGCGTCATCACGAGGCGTACGTGAAGCGTCTCGTCGACCTGGATCTGCTGGGTTGTTTCGCGATGACCGAGACGGGTCACGGCAGCGACGTGCAGGCGCTCGAGACCACCGCCACGTACGACCCGGACACGGCCGAATTCGTCGTCCACTCCCCCACACCGTCCTCGCGCAAGGATTACATCGGCGGCGCGGCGCAGCACGCGACGACGGCCGCGGTGTTCGCGCAGTTGATCACGGGCGGCGAGTCCCGGGGCGTGCACTGCTTCGTGGTGCCGATCCGGGACGAGGACGGCACCGACCTCCCCGGCGTCCACACGTCGGACTGCGGCTACAAGGGTGGCCTCCCCGGGGTCGACAACGGCCGAATCACGTTCGATCAGGTGAGAATTCCGCGGGAGAACCTGCTCAACAAGTACGCCGACGTCGAGCCGGACGGCACGTATACGTCGCCGATCGACAACGCGAACCGCCGCTTCTTCACGATGGTGGGCACTCTCGTGCGCGGACGCGTCACCGTCGGCGGGTCCGCGGGCGCCGCCGCCCGTGTCGCGCTGTCGATCGCGACCCGTTATGCCTTGCAGCGCAGGCAGTTCAACGCACCGCAGGCCGAGGACGAAGTGCTGCTCATGGACTATCTCGTGCATCAGCGGCGGCTGTTCCCGCTGATCGCCCGCTCCTACGCATTGCAATTCGCCCAGAACGAACTCGTCGCCACGATGCACGAGATCCAGAGCCGTGACGACGCCGACCCCCAGGAACAGCGCGAACTCGAGGGCCGCGCCGCCGGGCTCAAGGTGGCGAACACCTGGCACGCCACCCGCGCGATCCAGGAGGCCCGGGAAGCGTGCGGCGGCGCCGGGTACATGGCCGAGAACCGGCTCACGGCACTGAAGGCGGACACCGACGTGTTCACCACGTTCGAGGGCGACAACCATGTGCTGACTCAGCTGGTGGCCAAGGAACTGCTCACGTCGTACGCGGACGAGGTGCGCGGCATGAGCCCCGTCGAATGGATGCGGTTCGCGGCCACGACGGTCTCCGACGTCGTCAAGAAGCGCACCGCCGCACAGCAGATCATCCAGACGATCCTCGACACGCGGCAGGACAACGAGGAGGACGGCAGCCTCTTCAACCGCGGCACCCAGCTCACGATGTTCGAGGATCGGGAGCAGTACCTGCTGTCGACCGCCGCTCGCCGCCTGCAGGGTGCGCAGAAGCGCGAGGAGAACCCTTTCGACGCCTTCAATTTCGTGCAGGATCATGTGCTGCACGCCGCGCAGGCTCACATCGACCGGATCGTGCTCGAGGCGTTCGTAGCCGGCATCGACGAGTGCGAGGACGACGAGGCCCGCGACCTGTTGAGCGATGTTTGCGACCTCTACGCGCTGAGCGTGATCGAGGAGGACAAGGCGTGGTTCATGGAACACCGGCAGCTGTCGGTGGAGCGGTCGAAGGCGGTGCAGCGGGGAATCAACGAGCGGTGCCGGTCGCTGCGGCCGCACGCGCAGACGCTGATCGAGGGGCTCGGGGTTCCCGAGGCGCTACTCGGCTCCGCGATGCTCGACGGTCCCGGGACCGACGCCGTCCGCAAGACCCGGATCTTCCGGTGACGCGGCCGGCTCGGCGGGTTCGCCCGCCGGGCCGGGCCGTAGCCGGCGCACCGAATCGATCACCAGCAGTCCGGCGACCGCCACCAGCCCCGCGGCGACGGCGATCCACGACCCGGAATACGCGGTGCCCTCGAACGAGGGCGCACCCGGTGCGACGGGACCGAATTCCGATGTGAACCGGGCGTGGTTCCAGCACCACACCGCGGCGGCGAGGGCGGCCACGGCGCCGAGCCACTCCGCTGCCGCCGTCACGGTCCGGCGGTTCATTCGGCAGATCCTCCCGCCGACTCCGCGAGCAGCGATTCGAGTTGCGCGCGCAGTGCCACAACGTCCTTCGCCCACGCCTGTACGAGGGCGCCGCCCCGCAGTCGCAGTCCGATGCCCTTCCGGCGTCGCGGAACCGCGGACAGTTCGCCGAGACTCCGGGCGGTTTCCCACGGCTGCTGCTCGTACGACTCGGGGTCGGCGGGGGGCATGATCTTCAGAATCTCGGCGATCGGCAGGTCTTCGGTGCCCTGCCGCAACGACGACGTCGTGAGTTCGACGCTCGCATGCCTGCGCGCGGCCACCACCTGCACGTAGACGAACCCGCTGAGCAGCACCGCGAAGAGCGACAGCGCGAACCAGTGCACCACGGGGCCGGTCAGAAGTTCGATGATCAAGGCGATCAGGCAGAACACCGGACCGAACGCCACCATCCGCCAGCGGGCGCCCGGCTCACTGAACAGGACGGCAGTTTCGCTCACACGCTCATCCTGCGACATCGCGGTCCGCGAGGAAAACGTGGGGCTCGTCAGGAGAGGACGCCGGGGATCACGACGAGCAACAGAGTCAGTAGCACGAAGGCCACGATGATCGCGAACATCATTGCTTCTTTGCGAGACCCGTGTGCTCGATCGTCAGCGCGCATGGAGAAAAGTCCTTCGGTCGAAATGAAGTCTGCCGTTCTACCTCTTGTGACGTACTTCACGGTACATCTTTATATTTCACGAGCAAATCGAAGCTACTCGGCGGAGGGGGGCAACCTCAGGAAGTAGCTGTTGGAATCCTTCCGGTGCATCAGCACGACGGCGCCGACGGCCACCACGGCCTGCAGGATCTGCACGCCGCCGAGTGCGAGCGCGGAACCGCTTCCGTCCGATCCGATGCCGAAGAGCACCGGGATCGTCCACACCACCATCATCACGCACGCGATGGTGATCAGCATCCTGGCCCAGTTCCGGCCCTTCCGCATGAAGTGCACGAACAGGAGGAAAAGCCCGGTGAGGATCAGGATGAGGACGACCGTGAACCCGATACCCACGTAGAACAGCTTCTCCACGCTGTCGCGGGTCATGTCGACCTCGCCGGACGTGAAGCTGGGGTTCTTCATCAGTTCGTCGACGAACGTCGACTTCTCCGCCACCACGAGAACCATCGCGCCCAGCGCCTGGATCAGACCGAGCACGGCCACCGCCCACAGCAACTGGGCCGCGGTGCCCACGTCGACCGGTGCCGGACGTTCGGGCTTCGGCTGCGGCACCGGCGGGGGGTACGGGAAATTATGCTGCGACGGGCCCTGCTGATGCGGGGCCTGGTGCGGCGGTGTCGGTGGCCACTGCTGGGTCATGGCACCACCGTATCCGCCGACGGCGCGATCACAACCAGCCCGCCGCTTCGGTCGCCCAGTACGTCAGCACGACGTCGGCGCCTGCGCGGCGGATGCTGGTGAGCGATTCGAGGATCGCGGCGTCCCGGTCGATCCAGCCGTTCTGCGCGGCGGCCGTGATCATCGAGTACTCACCCGAGATCTGATACGCCGCAACGGGCACGGGAGAGCGGTCCGCCGTCTCGCGCAGGATGTCCAGGTAGGACATCGCCGGCTTCACCATCACCATGTCGGCACCCTCGTCGATGTCGAGGTCGACCTCACGCAGCGATTCGCGGCGGTTCGCCGAATCCTGTTGGTACGTGCGGCGATCGCCCTGCAACGACGAACCGACCGCTTCACGGAACGGCCCGTAGAACGCGGAGGCGTACTTCGCCGAGTACGCGAGCTGACCGACGTCGGTGTAACCCGCGTCGTCGAGCGCCTTCCGGATGGCGCCGACCTGACCGTCCATCATTCCGCTCGGGCCGAGCAGATGCGCACCGGCCTCGGCCTGCGCGATCGCCATGTCGACGTACCGCTGCAGCGTCAGGTCGTTGTCGACCGCACCGTTCGCGTCGAGGACACCGCAATGCCCGTGGTCGGTGAACTCGTCCAGGCAGGTGTCCGCCATGATCACCGTCGCGTCGCCGACTTCGTCTGCAAGCCAGCGCAATCCGCGATTCAGGATACCGTCCGGATCGGACGCACCCGAACCCTCGGCATCCTTGTCGTCGGGACGCGGCACCCCGAACAGCATGAGCCCGCCGAGCCCCGCCTCGGCCGCTTCCGTGGCCGCCCGCCGCAGCGAGTCGGGGGTGTGCTGGAACACGCCGGGCATCGACGAGATCTCACGAGGCTCGTCGATCCCGTCCGCGACGAACATCGGCAACACGAGATGCCGTGGCTCGAGCGAAGTCTCGGCCACGAGTCGGCGCAGCGCCGGCGTCCTGCGGAGCCGGCGCGGGCGGTGGGTCGGGAACAAGGACATGCCCTCCTTCGTCGGGCCTGTGAGTGGTTGACGAGTCCCTGGACTCCTCAACCACTCACAGGCGCGTAGCGCCTATCGCCGAGCGCGGGACTTCTTGCGCGGCGGGGGCAGTGCACCCTCGGCGCGCAGGCGCGCGGCGTGCTCTGCGAGAGCCTCCACCAGCGGGCCGACCTGAGCGGTCTCCGGCTGCACGTCCACCCGCAGACCGAACTCGATGGCCGTCTCGGCGGTCTTCGGACCGATGCAGGCGACGAGGGTGCGCGCGTGCGGCTTTCCGGCGATGCCGACGAGGTTGCGGACCGTCGAGGACGAGGTGAAGCAGACGGCGTCGAACCCACCGGTCTTGATCATCTCGCGGGTCTCGGCCGGCGGCGGCGCGGCCCGGACGGTGCGGTACGCGGTGACGTCGTCGATCTCCCAGCCGCGTTCGCGCAGGCCCTCGGCGAGCGTCTCGGTGGCGATGTCGGCGCGGGGCAGCAGAACCCGGTTGACCGGGTCGAAAACGTCGTCGTACGGGGCGAATTCGGCCAGCAGGCCTTCGCTCGACTGCTCACCGGACGGCACGAGTTCGGGGTTGATTCCGAACGAGCGCACCTTGGCGGCGGTGGCCTCGCCGATGCAGGCGATCTTGACGCCGGAGAACGCGCGGGCGTCGAGCCCGAACTCCTCGAACTTCTCCCACACCGCACGCACCGCGTTGGTGGAGGTGAAGACCACCCACTGGTAGCGACCGTCGACGAGGCCCTTCACGGACCGTTCCATCTGCGCCGGGCTGCGGGGCGGCTCGACAGCGATGGTGGGCACCTCGATCGGGATGGCGCCGTGGGTGACGAGGCGGTCGCTCATCTCGCCTGCCTGATCCTTGGTGCGCGGCACCAGGACCTTCCAGCCGTAGAGCGCGCGCGACTCCCACCACGACATCTTGTTGCGCTGGGCGACGACCTTGCCGACCGTCACCACCAGCGAACCGACCAGTTCCGAACCGGCCTCGTTCAGCGTGGCCAGCGTGGCTTCCACGGTGCGCTGCTGCCGGGTGGTGCCGCGGACGGTGATGGCGGCCGGGGTCTGCGGGGCCAGGCCGTGCTCGACGAGGGCGCTCGCCGTCTCGGCGAGGTGGCCCGACGTGGCGTGCAGGACCAGCGGTCCGGGTGCCGCGGCCAGGGCGGCCCAGTCGACCTCGCCGCGGACGTCGGCCTCGGTGTGTCCCGACCCCAGCGCCATACCGGCGTAGGAGGGGACGGCGGACGCGGAGGGCAGGCCCGGCAGGACCTCGAACTGCACCTGGGTGCGCGCGACGGCGGTGACCTCGGCGATCACGGAGTCGGTGGTCAGCGGGTCGCCGGACACCAGACGCACGACGTCGTGGCCGTTCTTCGCCTCCTGGACGAGGGTCTTCGCGACCTCGGCCGGCTCGCCCAGTGCGGGACGGACCTCGGCGAGCGGCTCACCGGTCTCGGCGTCGACGCCCAGGTCGGTGCCCACCAGGACGGTGACGCCCTTGTCGACGTCGGGGTCGGTGAAGGCGAGGGTGGCTGCGGCAAGGACGTCCCGTGCGTGCACGGTGAGCAGTGCCGGATCGCCCGGTCCGGATCCCACGAACAGGATTCGTCCGGGGGTGTTCTTACGGACTCGGCTCATCGGTAATTCTCCAGTGCGATCATGTGTCGAGATGGGTACAGGAAGCGGATCGGCCGATCAGTCGGCCTTCGCACATCAAACATCGGCATCACCGGCCTCGGTGACATTCATCAGCTCCCGCGCACCGAGCTCGAGAAGCTCCCGCGCGACGGAGCGGCCGAGTTCTTCGGCGTTCTCCGGGGAGCCCACGGCTCCCGTGCGTATGACGTCGGAACCGTCGATGGCCGCGGCGCAGCCCCGGACGGACAGTTCGTCGAAGATGCGGCCGTCGTCGTCGAGGGATTCGACGACCTCGGCGATGGCGCCGACGGGCGCGGTGCAGCCCGCCTCGAGTTCCGCGAGCAGGGCGCGTTCCGCCGTGACGGCGGCGCGGCTGTTCGGGTCGTCGAGCTCGGACAGGATCGCCACGAGTGCCGTATTGACCGACAGGCATTCGACGGCGAGCGCGCCCTGCGCGGGTGCGGGCAGCATCTGCACCGGTTCGAGCGACTCGGTGATGAGATCCAGTCGCCCGATCCGCGCCAGCCCGGCCCGGGCCAGGATCACGGCGTCGAGTTCGCCGGATTCGACCTTGCCGAGGCGCCGCTGCAGATTGCCGCGCAGCGGCTGGATGTCGAGGCCGAGGCCCAGCGCCCGCAACTGCGACGTGCGGCGAGGGGCGGACGTTCCGACCTTCGAACCTGCGGGCAGCTCACCGAGGACCAGTCCGTCGCGGGCCACGAGCGCGTCGCGGGGATCCTCGCGCGGCGGGATGGCCGCGATCGTGAACCGCTCGTCGCGGGCGGTCGGCAGGTCCTTGTAGGAGTGGACGGCCACGTCGACCCGGCCGTCGGCAAGCGCTTCCCGGAGTTCGGCGGTGAAGACACCGACACCGATCTTCTCCACCGATTCCATGGACTGGTCGCCCTTGGTCTTGATGATGACGAGTTCGGCATCGTGCCCGGCCGAGATCAGTGCGTCGCGCACGGTGCCGGCCTGGGTGGTCGCGAGCTCACTCCCACGGGTTCCGATCCGCAGCGTACGGGTGCCGACGGCGCTCATGCCTGCGATTCCTTCCCGTGGTTGTCGTCTGCGACGAAGCGGCGCAGGCGCGGGTCCTGGCCTGCGATGAAGCCGTCGGTGATGTCGATGGCACCCAGGTCTGCGCCACCGAGTTCGGTGGGCTTCGCGACGGCCTCGACGGATCCGGGGCTGAGTTCGAACAGTTCGCGCAGGGCGGCGGCGTAGGAGTCGCCACCGGGCGCGGAGGCGAGCTGCTTCACCCGGACGGTGGGCGCGTGCAGGAGCTTGTCGACCACTCGCCGCACCGTGCGGGCCACCTCGTCGCGCTCGGGATCGTCGAGTCCGGGCAGACGCGAATCCAGTCGCATCAGCTCCGCCTCGACCACGTCCGCCGCGCGCTGACGCAGGGCCGTGACGGTCGGCGTGACCTCCGCCAGCCGCTGGCCCGCGAGGTAGTTGGCGAGTTCGGCGGCGACGATCGACCGGGCGGCGTCGGCGTCGGATGCGGCCGCGCCCGCAGCGGGATCGCGCTGCAGCGACTCCATGTCGAGGACGGTGACCCCGGGCAGACCGGACACGGCGGGTTCGACGTCGCGGGGCAGTCCGAGGTCGCAGATCACGAGGGGGCGTTCGGGGTCGCGGCCGGGCTGCGCCAGCGCGCGGTGGGTGTCCGCGAGCGTGACGACGGCGCCGACCGCGCCGGTACAGGTCACGAGGACATCCGCCTGGGCCATCGCGGCCGGGAGTTCGGCCAGTTCGAGGGCCTCCGCCGCGACGCCGTTGGACCGGGCCGTGTCGGCGAGGTGTTCGGCGCGCTCCGTGGTGCGGTTCACGACGATGATGCGGCCGATCCCGGCACGCGTGAGGTGTGCGACGGACAGCCCGCCCATCGATCCGGCGCCGACCACGACGGCGGTCCGTCCGGTCAGCCCGCCCGCACCCACGATGCCGGCGGCGCGGTCGAGGGCCACCGACACGACGGACGCGCCCGCGGAGTCGATGCCGGTCTCCGAGTGCACCCGCTTGCCGACGCGCAGCGCCTGCTGCGCGAGTTCGTGCAGCGTGCGGCCCGCGGCCTGCTGCGCGTCGGACGACGCGTACGCGGTCCGGATCTGCCCCAGGATCTGCTGCTCGCCGATCACCATCGAGTCGAGACCACTGGCCACGGCGAACAGGTGCTCCGCCGCAGCCTCGCTGTAGCGCACGTACGCGTGCCGGTGCAGATCGGTCAGATCCAGCCCCGAGTGGTCGGCGAGCAGTTCGCCGACCTCGGCGAGCGCACCGTGGAACGCATCGACGACGGCGTAGATCTCCACCCGGTTGCAGGTGGAGACGATCATCGCCTCCGAGATGTGCGACGACGCCAGAAGCTTGTCCGTCAACTTCGGGCGATCGGTGTCGGTGACAGCCACCCGCTCGAGAACCGGCACCGGGGCCGTCCTGTGCGAGACCCCGACAAGCAGAACACTCACGGCGCGATCACTGATCCGTTTCTTGGTGCGGTGGACGGGACAGCCGAATGTCCGATGCGGACGCGCGGAGCGGTGGGTACCGATTCCGTGTTACGTGCGCTGTTGAACGAGAGGACCTGCATTTCGACCGCGAGGTCGACGCGGCGCATCTCGACGTGATCGGGGACGTCGAGGGAGGTGGGTGAGAAGCTGAGGATGCAGCGCAGTCCGGCGCGCACGAGGCGGTCGGCGACTTCCTGCGCCGCCTCGTCGGGGGTCGAGATGACGCCGATGGTGGCTTCGAGTTCGGCGCAGGCCTGCTCGAGTTCGTCGACGTGCCGCACGGTGAGGTCGCCCACCGGCGCGCCGACCCGCGCCGGGTCGCTGTCGAACAGCCCGACCATGGAGAACCCGCGCCGGCCGAAACCGCCGTAGCCGGCGAGCGCCTGGCCGAGGTTGCCGACGCCGACGAGCACCACCTTGTGTCCGCGGTCCAGGCCGAGCGCCCGCTCGATGCGGGCCCGCAGGCGCGTCACGTCGTAGCCGACGCCGCGCACACCGTTCGGGCCCAGGAAGGAAAGGTCCTTGCGGAGCTTCGCGGAGCCGACACCGGAGGCGGCGGCGAGTTCCTCGCTCGAGACGATGATCGTGCCGCGTTCGGCAAGCACTCCGAGGACCCGCAGGTACGTCGCGAGGCGCGTCACCGTAGCCTGGGGGATGTCCCGCGATTCGGCGAGCGGGGCCGCGCCGGCGACCGAGGGGGCCGGCGACCCGACCACAGACTGCCCGACCGCCCCCGTGACGCCAGGGGCCACAGACCCATGCGTCTGGTGCGTTTCGGTCACGTCGTTGGCTCCTCGTCCGACCGGCATTCGATGCCGTTCTTCACGATGCTCCGGGGAATTGTTCACACCACGGTAACTGCTTGTGAACCCATGCACAAAGTCGCTGCGACTGCGCGACATGCGGTCCTACCTGCACGGCATCGGAAGATCCCACTTTTAGGGTTCCCTTACTTGCGTAAATCCGAGCGAAGGCGCTCTTCGTCGACCTCCCAGTAACTGTGCTCACGTCCGTCGAGCAGCACGACCGGCAATCGGTCGCCGAATTCGGCCCGGATTTCGGGGTCCGTGGCCGCCGCCTCGTCGACGTCTATGCACGTCAGTTCCAGCCCGAACTCCTCGCACAGAACCAGCAACCGCTCGCGGGCCGGCACGCACGCACCGCACCCCGCCCGCGTGAGAAGCGTCACCTCGTGTCCAACCGTGCTCATGCCCCGCCACTTCCTTTCGACGCCTCCGGTGGAGTCACTGTGCCGTTTCGGGGTCCACGGACGCCAATCGGCTCGGAGATGAACGTCACACAGTTCCCCCCGCGGGGCCATCCACCCGCCCCGTCCCCGATTCGGGGGATAGGCTGCTCCCAGAGGCTTCTGCGATACGGGAGGTGCGAGTGCCTGCGCGATCACTACCGAACGGCTCGGGTTTCGGTTCAGGTCTGGCGGGGATCATCCTCCCGGGCCGACGCCAGTTCAGGAATCCGCTGGGACCCAGCGAAGCCGAGGTACGTGCCAACGTCGCAGGCGAGGCGAGCGCCGACGCGGCCCTCGCGCTTCACGTCGCGTCCGGCGAGGACACCGAACTGGTCGAACACGACGTTCCCCTCGATCTGACGGCCGCCGCGTTCTTCGACGTCGACAACACGATGGTCCAGGGCGCCTCGATCATCCACTTCGCGCGGGGGCTCGCCGCCCGCAAGTATCTGAAGACATCCGACCTCGTCGACTTCGCGTGGAAGCAGGTCAAGTTCCGCGTCACCGGCAAGGAGAGCAGCGACGACGTCGCCTCCGGCCGCGAGAAGGCGCTGTCGTTCGTCTCCGGACGGTCGACGGCCGAACTCGCCCGGCTCGGTGAGGAAATCTACGACGAGGTGATCGCCGACAAGATCTGGCCCGGCACCCGGGCGCTCGCGCAGATGCACCTCGACGCCGGACAGCAGGTGTGGCTCGTCACCGCGACCCCGGTGGAACTGGCGCAGGTCATCGCGAAACGCCTCGGCCTCACCGGCGCCCTCGGCACGGTCGCCGAGAGCGAGGACGGGATGTTCACCGGACGTCTGGTCGGCGACATCCTGCACGGCCTCGGCAAGGCGCACGCCGTGCGCGCCCTGGCGGTCCGCGAGGGCCTCAACCTCAAGCGCTGCACCGCCTACTCGGACAGCCACAACGACGTGCCGATGCTGTCGCTCGTCGGGACCGCGGTCGCGATCAACCCCGACACCGACCTGCGCGAGCTCGCGAAGAACCGGGGCTGGGAGATCCGCGACTTCCGGACCGGACGCAAGGCCGCCAAGATCGGCGTCCCCACCGCGCTGCTCCTCGGCGCGGCAGGCGGCGCACTCGCCGCCGTCGTCGCGCGCCGCCGCGAACAGGCGGCCTGAGCCGCGCGCCGCGGCTCAGCCGAGGAACACGTTCCGGCGCTTGGCGAGGAGCCGGTACAGCGTCTGCTGAATGGTCTCCCGGACGTGGTCGGTGACCTCGAACAGTTCCATCGGGTCGTCGGCCGCCGACGCGTCGTACGTGTCGGTGACGATCGGCTTGCCGAACTCGATGTACCACTTCGACGGCAGCGGCACGAGGCCGAGCGGGCCGAAGTGCGGGAACAGCGGGGTCACCGGGAAGTACGGCATCCCCAGCAGTCGGGCGAGCGTGCCGAGTTCACCGATCTTCGGGTAGATCTCCTCGGACCCGACGATCGAGCACGGAATGATCGGCGCACCGGTCCGCATGGCGGCGGACACGAAGCCACCGCGGCCGAACCGCTGCAACTTGTACCGTTCGCTGAACGGTTTCCCGATGCCCTTGAACCCTTCGGGGAACACGGCCGCGACCTCCCCGTCCTGCAGCAGGCGGACGGCGTCCGGGTGGCACGCGAGCGTGTGCCCGGCCTTGCGGGCGACACCGCCGACCAGCGGCATCTCGAACGCGAGGTCGGCGGCCAGCATCCGCAGCGGGCGATGCGCGGGGTGGTGGTCGTGCACGGCGACGGAGGTCATCAGGCCGTCGATGGGCAGCACACCGGCATGGTTGGCGACCACCAGCGCGCCGCCGGTCGACGGAATGTTCTCGATACCGCTCACCTCGACGCGGAACCATTTGTCGAACAGTGGGCGCAGGATGGGGAGCCACACGTTCTCGGCGAAATGGGGGTCGTAGCCGAAGTCGTCGACGTGATAGTCGCCCGAGAGCCGGCGGCGCACGAACTCGGCGGTGTTGACGATCTGCTCGGCCAGGGCGTGGCGGACGGCGTCGACGGCCGAGGACTCGGTCACGGGCTCGGGTGGGGTGATCACGGCGGGTGGCGGCATGGCGGACGGATGTCTGCTCTCGCTCTGTTCACGCCTCGAACGTCCGATAGCGGTCCCGCGCGCGGCTGTCGCACCGTGCAACGGAATGACCTTCGCCACTTCGTTCACCTCTCCCCTTTCGCCGTGCCGGTAAGAGCGAGTAGTGCGTTCTCTGCTGCGTCGACCCATTCGTTCTTGATGATCGCCTTGACGCCGGCAGCACGAGCGAAGTCGTCGAGCGCCTGCATCGAGGTCCACCGTGGCTCGAAGGATAGTTCGGTTCGCATGCGCGTGGTGTCCAGTCCGCAACCGAAATGGAAGTATTCGAGTTGCTCGGTGGTGTACGACCGCATCACCGGCCCCATCAGCGCACGCCCGAGGTTACGGAACAACGCGAAAGGCATCGGAACCTCGATCCGCCCGGCGCGGCGGATGGCCTGCGACATCATGACGACGCCGTCGCCCGCGACGTTGAACGTGCCCGGCGGACCCGACACCGTGGCCCGTTCCAGTGCGGCCAGCGCGTCCTCCTCGTGCAGGACCTGCAGGCGTGCGTCCCGCCCGAGTATGGTCGGCACGACCGGTGACGTGAGGTACTGCGCGACCGTCGCGTTGAGTCGCGGCCCGACCAGCGGTGCGAGGCGGACGATCGACACGCCGATGTCGGGGCGCCTGCGTCCCATTCCGCGCAGATACCCCTCGATCTCGATGCAGTCCCGCGCGTAGGCGCCCGCGGGGCGGCGCCGGGCGCTCATCTCCTCCGTGAACTTGGCCGGGTCCTTGGCGCTGCAGCCGTAGACGACGGAGGCCGAACGCAACACGACCTTACGGACGGACGGAGCCTTCTGGCAGACGGCGAACAACTGCATCGCGCCGATGACGTTCATGTCCTTCATGGCCGCGCGACTACCCGACTTCGGCGGGCGCGCCAGCGTCGACGCGTGCACGACGGTGTCGACCTCGGCGTTGCGAATCACCTTGCCGATCAGAGGATTCCGGATGTCGGCGCGCACGAACTCGGCACGGCCCATGCGGCGCAGCATGTCCTTGCTCGGCGACACCGCGTCCACCGCGATCACCCGCTCGATGGCCGGATTCTGAGCGAGCCGGGTGACGAGATATCCACCCAGAAACCTGCTGGCCCCAGTGACCAGCACGACGCGCGGCACCGCCGTCCGCGTAGTACTGTCTTCGTCACTCACAACCACAAAGACCCCCGATCACGTAGCGAGTGACGTCAACGATACGTGCAGGAAGGGGATGGCGCTTCGCACAACGACAATTGGCCGGTCGCCCACTACGCGACAGGAGCGGCAGGAAACGAAGGATGCCCGCCACCAAAAGGTGACGGGCATCCGGACGCAACTCTTTACTTACCGAGTTTCCTGCGCTGCACTCGGGTGCGGCGAAGCAGCTTACGGTGCTTCTTCTTCGACATGCGCTTGCGTCGCTTCTTGATCACTGAACCCATAGCGGGTGTCCCTCACGTTCTTCTCTAGCGTTCCTGCGCACGCCGATCACGTACGCTCGCGCCACTCTGGCGCCTGGGCCTCGTTTTAACTAGCTCAGCGCCTTACGACACCAGCTGGCTGGTACGACAGTCGCTAATCGTACCGGTGCGGGTCCTCTCCCCGAAAACGAGGTCGAAGTGACCCTCTTCGTGCCGATCGGTCAACCGGCGTCGAAGTACGAGGTTTCGAGGTAGTCGTGCACTGCTTTCGCATGCACTCTGAACGAGCGGCCCACGCGGACGGCGGGCAGTTCGCCGCTGTGCACCAACCGATACACAGTCATCTTGGACACTCTCATCAGCGTCGCTACCTCGGCGACGGTGAGAAATTGCGTTCCGGCCAGTGCCGGTTGTCCGTCCGGGGCCGAGCCCTTGGACGGCTTTTTTGCAGACGTCATCAACCACTTACCTCCGGCACGTCTCGCGCCGCCGGCTTCCCCTCCGGCGGAACAGACACGCACGTGCTACTTCGAGCTTAGCGGGACGGATGGGGTTACTGCGACGGGTGTGGGCAATCGAATATTCATTCGGTCGTCGTGCCGAGTTCGGCAGAACGAATTTTCGCGGCTTCGAGGGCGTCGAAAAAAGCTGTTCGGAGACCGTTTCCCTCCAGCCGGCGGATTGCCGCCGCGGTGGTTCCGCCGGGCGAAGTCACGGCGGCACGGAGTTCGGTCGCGCTCTCCCCCGACCTGTCGAGCATGGCCGCGGAGCCGACCATGGTCTGCACGACCAGTTCGGTCGCGGTCGCCCGGGTCAGTCCGAGCCCCACGCCCGCGTCGATCATGGCCTCGGCGACCAGGAAGAAGTAGGCCGGACCGGAGCCGGAGACGGCGGTGACGGCGTCGATCTGCGATTCGGGGACGACGACGACCTTGCCGACCGACGACAGGACGCCCCGGACCAGGTCGAGGTGTTCCTTCTTCACGTGTCTGCCGGGCGCGAGTACGCTGACGCCCTCACCGACCAGCATGGGTGTGTTGGGCATGACCCGGACCACCGGGAACCCGGCAGGCAGTCTCGTCTCGTAGAAGGCGGTAGGGATGCCGGCAGCGAGCGAGACGAGCAGCTGCTCGCGCTCGCCGTCGAGTTCCACCTTGGACACCTCGGTGAGCGCGGACTCGACGTCTCCCGGCTTGACGGCCATCACGATGACGTCGGCGCCTTCGGCGGCGTCGGACGGGGTGGTGACCCGCACCGAGTACGCCGCAGCCAGCTCGTCGGCGCGCGCAGGGTGCTGCTCGGCCACCACCAGATCCTTGACGGCGTGACCTGCCTGCAGAAGCCCCGAGATGAGGGCCTCGCCGATCTTGCCGCCTCCGATTACCGCAATTCTCGTCATGGCGAACAGCCTGCCACGCCGCTGTGCGGCGCCTTCCTAGCGGGGGATCATCGCCAGCTGCCGGCTCTGCACGACGATCGCCCCGGTCGAATCGAGGACGGTGTGGTCCTCCTCGAACCATGCGCCGCCGAGCACCGTGCTACTGGCCATCACGCGCAGCCAGCCCGGTGCGGGCTGCCTGCGCAGGTAGGTGGTCAGCTGGACCGTGGGTGCCCAGCCGAACATGCCGCGGTTCATCGTCACGGGGGCGCTGATGTCGCCGGTCATGATCGCGAACAGCGCCGCGGTGTCGGGATCGCTCTCGTCGCCGGCTCGCGGTCGCACCCACATGCGGACTTCGGGTTCGCCCTGGTTGCCGGTCAGGAAGTGCGCCGACGTCCCGTCCACCCGCATGTCGCAGCCCTGCGCCACGTGGACGATCTGCCCCATCGGGTGGTCGGCCGTGAGCACGACGGCGTCGGCGGGCGGCTCCACCGGGAGCTGCGCCAGGGCGTGGTCTCCGCTGTACTGCGGTTCGCCCACGTCGGGGACGCCGAGCGTGACCGACGCGTGCACGGCCACACGGTCGCCCTGCGTCAGCTCCACGTCGACGAACGACACCTGCTTGCCCTGCTTGCGCACCGTCGTCGACAGCGTCACCTCGCCCGGATCCGGGGCGGACAGGTAGTTGGCCCCGACCGCGAGGGGTTGCACCCGGGGCAGCCCGGCGTCGCCGGTCTCGTCGAGCAGTCGCCTGCGGGCGGCGGCGGCGCAGAGCGACATCATCGAGCCGCCGTGCACCTTGGGGCCGATCGTCCAGATCGGGTCGATCGACGCCCGGTACGTCCCGTCACCGGCAGCGGTGAGGACGTTGAGATCGTGGAAGGGAGTTGAGCTCACTGCTGGTCCTGTTCTTCGGGGTTCCGGAAGCGCTTCTGCGCGACGTCCTGATGCGCGAGCCTGCGCATCGCGGCGATCACGGGCTCGTAGACAGCCGTGCCCAGCACCGCGTACCGGATCGCGTGCTCGGCCGAAGCCGTGGGCATGAGCCCGATGTCGATCTCGGCGATCCCGCGCACGTGGCGCCCGTAGGCGTCGAGTCGGTCCTCGGTCATCGGGATGCCGGCTTCCTCGAGTGCCACGAGGGCACGTTCGAGCTGACCGACCGCGACGTACCGGGGGTCGTACACCTGCCCGAGCCTGTCGAGGACGGCGCGGGCCCGCGGGAACTCGTCGGAATCGTCGGCTGGTGTGTCGAGGTAGGGCGGGAGTTGCGCGATGGCCTGGCCGAGGACGTCGAACAGCGAGCCGTCGGGATGGTCGACGAGGCGGAGTATCTCCCGGATGCGGGGAATCGGCAGTCCGGCTCCGGCCAGCGCCTTGACGAGGCCGAGGCGCTGCACGTGCTCCTCGCCGTACCGGGCCTGGGTGGCGCTCGTCGCCTCGCCGGGCATCAGCAGACCTTCGCGCAGGTAGTACTTCACCGTCGCGAGCGGAACGCCGGTGCGGGCGACCAACTCGGAAACGCGCACGGCCCCTCCTTCGGCAACTCGACTGGATACTAAAACTATCCAATGTGACCCCGAGCTTACCGCAGGAGAAACCCGGCAGACGCCTCAGGTGTCGTCGTGATCGCCGCCGGAGTGGCTGCGCGGCGACCCCGACGCGGCGCGGCCCGGTTCGAGGTGGTCACGGGCGAACGCCAGCGCCTGCGCGAGCATCGACGACCGTTCCCGCTGCGTGCGGGCGTTCTGCGTGTTGATCTCGACCACGGCCTGCCCGTCGAACCCGGTGTCGACGAGGTGACGGCACAGCTGCGCGCAGGGCTGGGCGCCGTGACCGGGAATGAGGTGCTCGTCCATCGAAGCACCCCGGCCGTCGGCGAGGTGGAGATGCGCGAGACCCTCCCCCATCCGCTCCGCCAGTTTCATCGCATCCATCCCGGCCGTGGCCGTGTGCGACAGGTCGAGCGTGTAGTGGGCGTGCCCCGAATCGGTGGGGTCGTAGGACGGGCTGAACGCCGACAGCGCCGCCCCGGGTCCGCCGCGCCGCCGCAGCCGCTCGGCGGACCTCTCCTTGCTGCCGAAGAAGCCGTCCGCCCGCATGGGGAACATGTTCTCCACCGCGACGATCACGTCGCTGCGCTGTTCCAGGCCGGCCACTTGATCGGCGAAGCCGTCGGCATAACGGCGCTGCCAGCGGAACGGGGGGTGCACCACGACGCTCGTCGCCCCGAGCGATTCGGCGGTGCGCACGGATCGCTCCAGCTTCGCGACCGGGTCGGCGCCCCACACCCGCTGCGAGATGAGCAGGCACGGCGAGTGGATCGCCTGAACCGGGATCGCGTACCTGCGCACCAGTCCGGCCACCGCGCCGGCGTCCTGGCTGACCGATTCGGCCCACACCATCAGTTCGACGCCGTCGTATCCCAGATCGGCCGCGTACCGGAAGGCTGCCTCGGTGTTCTCCGGGTACACCGAGGCCGTCGACAGGCCCACCAGTACCTTCCGCCCACGCGGTGACCGTCGAACCTGCTCGTGCCCGCTGTCCCCGACCATGAGCAACTCAGCCCGACGCAAGCATGAAGGCTAACGGCCCCAGAGTGACGATCATCCCGACGACGACGGCGATCACGAAACTGGTGATGTCGTCGGTGCGGCGCAGGATGCGGACCATGGCGACCAGGCCCACGATGACGAGCAGCGCCAGAATCAGCGCGACCCACGGGAAGACGTCCCACAGCTTCTCGAAACCCTTGAAGAGCAGGGCCCCGGCGATCACGGCCACCACACCCTGACCGATGAGGACGGCCCACTCGCGGGTGGAGTTCTCGCCGGCCTCGTCGTTTCTGCCCGCCTTCGCGGCCTCGGCCTTCTCGGCCTTCGCCTCCTTGCGGGAACGGCGCGGGGTCTCGGTCTTGTGCGTGTCGTCGCGCTGGTCGGTGTCCGCCTCGTCGGTGGCGGCCTCGATGAGGTCCGTCTCCTCGGCCGCGTTCGCCGCTTCCGAGTCCCGGGACTGGCGCATCAGGTCGCCGGCCAGTGTCGATCCGGACAGCAGCGCGGGTTCCGGCTTCGCCGTGGCGGGAGCCTCCGGCTTCGGCGTCTTCGCGAACTTCGACGCGCCGTTCGACGCTGCTGCCGTACCCGCCTTCGCCGATGTTCCGGGTTTCGCCGGGGCTTCGGGCTTCGCGGTGGGCTTCGCTGGTGTAGTGGACTTCGCGGCCGGTTCGGCCTTGGCCGGGGGTTCGGCCTTCGGCGCCGGTGTCACCCGCGGAGCGGCGACGGTCGGGGCCGGTTCCGGCTTCTTCACGACCGGGGCGGCCACCGTCGGAGCCGGCGTGGCGGCCTCCGGCGCGGGCGGTTCCTTCCGGACTGCGCGGCTGACCCAGGTTCCCTGGTGATCGCGCGACGTGCCGCCCGGCACCACGGCGCGGCCACGGCCGGCGGGGCGACTGGCGATGGGCTCGTCGTCGTCATCGTCGCTGTCGTCGACTGGAGCCTCGACAGCGGCGGTGCGCTCGTCAGCCCGCACCGACGATGCTGCCGGCGCAGACGGCGTCGCCGGCGCGGGCGTGCGCGACGGCTCGGGCGCGGCAGGTTCCGGCTCGGAATCGGATTCGAGTGCCCGCGATTCGGACGGGTCCCGCACCACCGGAATTTCACCGGTCAGCTCGGCGACGGAGATTCCTCCCGCGACGCCACGCCGACGCCGTCCGCCCCGGGACTCCACCTGCTGCCCGTTGCGTTTGAGCAGCTCTGACACAGAGATCTGCTGACTGTCCTCGGTCATCGAGCACCCACCATCAATTCACCGCCCATTTCCGTATCGAGCTTGCGGAGGATCAAACCCTCGCGCAGAGCCCAGGGGCAGATTTCGAGTTCCTCCACGCCCAGTGCTCTCATGCTGGCCTCCGCAACGAGTGCTCCGGCCACGATCTGCTGCGACCTGTCGGAGCTCACCCCTTCCAATTCTGCACGGTCCGAGGCCGTCATCCGCGAAATGAAAGCTATGAGTTGCCTGAGACCGCTGGCGGTGAGGGTGCGCTTGACCCGCGGGCCCGCGCCGGACGGTGCGGCGCCCGTCAGCCGGGCCAACGACCGGAACGTCTTCGACGTGCCGACGGCCCGGTCCCACTGCCCCGCCGTGCGCAGTTCCTTCGACGGGACGGTCAGTTCGGCGTCCAGCCAATCCCTCAGCACCGCCACACGACGCTTGCCCGGCGGGTCGGCCTCGAGCCAGTCCCTGGTGAGCCGTCCCGCGCCGAGTTGCAGCGACAGTGCGACGTCCGGGTCCTCGTCGCCGCCCGTCGTCAGTTCGAGGGATCCGCCGCCGATGTCGAGGTTCAGGATGCGGCCCGCGCTCCACCCGAACCATCGGCGCACGGCGAGGAACGTCAGCCGGGCCTCGTCGACACCCGACAGGACTTCGAGCGTCACCCCGGTCTCGTCGTGGACGCGCGCGAGCACGTCGTCCGAGTTGTTGGCGTCGCGGACGGCGGACGTCGCGAAGGCCATGAGTTCACCGCACCCGGAGGTCCTCGCGATGCTGGCGAAATCTGCCACCGTCGTGACCAGGCGATCTGCACCCTGAGCGGTGATGTCACCCTTGTCGTCGGTGTTCTCCGCCAGCCTCAGAGTCGACTTGGTCGAACTCATCGGCGTGGGGTGGCCGCCCCTGTGGGCGTCCACTACGAGAAGATGGACGGTGTTGCTTCCGACGTCGAGTACCCCTAGTCGCACATTGACACGGTACTGGGTCTACCGTCGGGCTTTGTGACAGCACGTAAAGCAGGGCGTTCACACAAGATGACACCCAGCCCCGAAGTACCCCTCGACTTCGCTCGCGAATGGGTCGAATTCCCCGATCCCGACAACGCCGAGCACCTCATCGCCGCGGACATGACGTGGCTGCTATCCCACTGGACCTGCGTGTTCGGCACTCCGGCCTGCCAGGGCATCATCGGCGACCGGCCGGACGACGGCTGCTGTTCGCACGGCGCGTTCCTCTCCGACGAGGAGGATCTGGAGAAGCTGAACAAGTCAGTGAAGCTGCTCACACCCGAGGACTGGCAGTTCATGGAGAAGGGGCTCGGCAAGAAGGGGTACATCGAGGAGGACGACCTCGAGGACGAGCCCGCGCTGCGCACCCGCCGGTATCACGGCGCCTGCATCTTCCTGAACCGTCCCGGCTTCGAGGGCGGTGTCGGTTGCGCGCTGCACTCGATGGCGCTCAAGCGCGGAATCGAGCCGCTCGAGGTCAAGCCGGACGTGTGCTGGCAGCTCCCGATCCGCCGCACCCAGGAGTGGGTGGAACGCCCCGACGGCGAGCAGATCCTCAAGACCACCATCACCGAGTACGACCGGCGTGGCTGGGGCGAGGGCGGCGCGGACCTGGATTGGTACTGCTCGGGCTCACCCGACGCTCACGTCGGCGCCAAGGCCGTCTGGCAGTCGTACGCGCCGGAGCTGACGGAACTGCTCGGCAAGGCCGCGTACGCGGAATTGGCGAAGCTGTGCAAGCGCAGGGCAGGCCTCGGACTCGTCGCAGTCCATCCCGCGACTGTGGCCGCACAGCGGAAGGCCGCCGGGTAACGGACCGGACCCAGCGGTCGATCTAGCCGTCACGGCCCCATTCCGGGCACAGCCACGACGGGAGAGAACATGTTCGCTCGAATTCTGACCGGTGCCCTGTTGACCGCCGCGGCAACGCTCGCCCTCGCGCCGACCGCGTCCGCCGACCCGACCCCGGACTGGAACACCTTCTACGACAAGACGGCGAACTTCGTCGCACCGTTCGATCCGGGCGCCTTCGGCGACAAGGGTGACCGGGCGCTCGTGCTGAGCCCGTACGGCACCGGCCGGGTCATCGAATGCAAGGGCGACGGGCACTACGTCGCGGTCTACTGCAGGCAGTTCGACGACCAGGGCCGCGAGCACGCGATCACGCC
>NZ_JBHUSF010000030.1:0-47786 GCF_042673295.1 Rhodococcus sp. NPDC057014 | reverse complement strand
CCCGGGAAAAATAGTGGTCGAGTGGGGGGTACGGAGGTGATCGGGGTCCGGCCCGTTCGGGCCCGATGCCCACGCCGGGATTGACGGCCGCGGCGATCCGCGAGTGCCTTCGCCGCTGCGGCCGGATCAGGCATCCGGCGATCGACGAGCCCGCCGTCCGGACTTCCGGCTACTGGCTGCCGAGTCGTCGAAAAGCCGGGGTCGGGCCCTCAGGCCTGCGGGGCGGCTGCCTTCTGATCGCGGACCACGTTCCGGGCGGCGAGGGCGCCGCTTTCGAGAGCACCCTCGACCCACCCGACGAACGAGGGCGCGATGTCGCTGCCGGCGAAGTAGACACGGCCGTGCGGCTTCTGGATGTCGGGGACAGCCGATGACAGCTGTCCCGGACGCATCATCATCCAGGTGCCCTGAGAGAATTCGTCGTCAGCCCAGTCATGCCCGTCGGTGTCCACGACCTCGAGGTCGGGCACGTACGCGCGCAACGCGTCCTGGACTGCGTCCTTGTCGTCGGGGTCGATCGCGGTGGCGTCGGGGCAGAAGCACACGATCAAGGTGTCACCGTCGAGACGGTATTCGGTCATGGCGATGGTGATGGGGTTGGCCCCGAGCGGGGCGTAGGCGGTGAACGCTTCGATCTCGCCCTTGGCTCGGACCCACATCTTGCGGTTGCGCATCGGGTGTCCCTCGTCGGCGAGGCGTTGGGTGCCCTCGCTCAACGCGGGCGAGAATTCGATCGTGTTGAGGGCGTTGACCGGGACGGTCACGATGACGGATCTGGCGCGGATCGTCTCCCCCGCCCGGGTGGTGACGAGCACTTCGTCGCCGTCGTTCGCGATGGTCGACACCGGAGTCGACAGCCGGATATCGGCGGAGGACTCGGCGGCGATCGCTTCGATCAGGCTTTTGGTTCCGGTCGCGATGCGCCAGTAGGCACCCGATTCCCAGAGAGCGCGCCAGTCTCCGAAATACAGTGCGGCCCAGCGGAGAATTTGCGATACCGCCTGCTGGTCGGGTGCGGCCACCGTGTAGGAGAGGATGCCGTCGAGCATGTCGCGTTCGGCCGGGTCGAGATCGAGTCGCTTCATCCGGTCGGTGAAGGTCTCCAGATCGATCTCCCCGATGTCCGTGGTGTGGACGTCGTGGGGATACGGGAAATGCTCGCGGGCGTCCTCGACGAACCGCTCCATGCCCGGGCCGGCGAGGGCGTCGAATTCCGCTTCGGTGCCCGAGTGCAGGGCGCCGTCGGCCAGCCAGTGGACGCGGTCGATCGGCACGGGTGTCGACAGTTCGAGGCCGTGGCGCTGCATCTCTCGCCACAGGTTCGGCTGGGTCCAGTGCACGTAGGCGCCGCCGAGTTCCACCGGCCGCCCGATCTTGTCATCGGTGTAGGTGCGGCCACCGATGCGATCGCGTCCTTCGAGAACGACGACCGACTTTCCCTTCGCGGTCAAGTCCCGGGCGGCGGTGATGCCGGCGAATCCGGCCCCCACGACAACTACGTCAAATACTTCGTTCATCGACACTCTCTCCTTCATCAACTATGAGCGCGACCACAACCTAACACCCCATAACTTCATATACTAGAGGTTATTGTTAATTCTTTGGATTTTCGCTTCCCACGTTCCGGTGGGATTCGGAGGTAACGCAACTAGATTCCGGCCGGATCGCGCACCTGTCCCTGCTCGGCCGGCGTGCCGCGTAGTCGTATGCACCCGACGAAGTCTGGTGCTGATGGACGCGTCCCCGTCGGCGTCATGCGCTGCACCCGCCGCTTCTGTGATGAAGATGCCGAAAGGGCCGCCGAACACCGTTCTCCGCGCCCACCGTCTGACAGGGTCGGTGCGGGGAAGGGTCGTTCGGCGGCCCGTAACCAGCCGTCGGAGTGGGAGGGTACGAACGAACCGTCAGACGGTGACGAGGTGAGCCGACTCGAATCCGTGTGCGTGCGCGACGGGAGCGTAAGTCACCTGCCCGGCGTGGGTGTTCAGACCCCGTGCCAGCGACTGATCGTCGTTCAGCGCCTGCTCCCAGCCCTTGTTCGCCAGGGCGAGGGCGTACGGCAGTGTGACGTTCGTCAGGGCATAGGTTGAGGTATGGGGCACCGCGCCGGGCATGTTCGCCACACAGTAGAAGATCGAGTTGTGCACTTCGTAGGTGGGCTGGGCGTGTGTGGTGGGGCGTGAGTCCTCGAAGCACCCACCCTGATCGATGGAGATGTCGACCAGCACCGATCCGGCTTTCATCCGGCTGACCAGCTCGTTGGAGATCAACGTCGGGGCCTTGGCGCCGGGCACCAGCACCGCACCGATCACCAGGTCGGCGCCCAGGACCGCGTCTTCGATCGCGTAGACGTTGGAAGTAACGGTGCGCAGGCGCCCCTGGTAGATCCGGTCCGCGGCGCGCAGGGTGTCGACATTGCGGTCCAGCAGCGAGACCTCCGCGTGCAGGCCCAGTGCGATCGCCGCGGCGTTCATCCCCGAGACACCGGCACCGATCACGACGACCTTGGCCGCCGGCACCCCGGGCACCCCGCCGAGCAGCACGCCGCGCCCGCCGCCCGCCCGCATCAGGTGGTAGGCGCCGGCTTGCGGCGCCAGCCGGCCGGCGACCTCGCTCATCGGCGCCAGGAGCGGCAGGGCCCCGGTCGGGGTCTGCACCGTTTCGTAGGCGATACCGGTCACCTGACGTTTCTGCAGCTCTTCGGTCAGCGGCTTGTCGGCGGCCAGATGGAGGTAGGTGAACAGGACCTGCCCCTCACGCATCCGGTGATACTCCGGCGCGATGGGTTCTTTGACCTTCAGGATCAGGTCACCGCTGGCCCACACATCGTCGGCAGAGGAGAGGATCTTCGCGCCGGCGGCGAGGTAATCCTCGTCCGGGATCGACGATCCGACCCCGGCCGACTCCTCGACGAACACCTCGTGCCCATGCGCGACAAGTTCGTGGACACCGGCCGGGGTGATGGCGACGCGGTACTCATGGTTCTTGATTTCCTTGGGAATGCTGACCTTCACAGGACCCTCACTTCGATCTTTTCTTGGTTTGTCGAGACGGGTGGTGATGCAACGGCGGGGCACGAGTCGGCGGGCGCGGCAGGACACGCACCAGGGGACGAGACCGCGGCGCGCCGCTTCCGGGAGTGGGCGGCGGACGAGGGCTCAGCCCACGGCCTCGAGAAGGGCCTTGTGCCGCAACCGTTGCGCCGGCGTGCCGCCGGCGATGACGACCCCGGTCATCGTGGACTCTCTGAAGTAGCCCACCACGACACCGGCCGATGCCCATCCCGGGGTGAATCCGCCCTCCAGGACCTCGATACGGTCTGCGTGGTCGGTGCGCCCGAATCCCTGGATCCTGACGTCGAACTGGTCACTCCAAAAGGCTGGCAGCGGCGTAAACGGTGCCGGATCCCCGTCACCGCTGTCTGCGGGGCTCAGCCCGCGGATCAAGGTGGTGGCGGCACGCTGCGCGGTGTCGGCGGGGACGCACCAGTGTTCGACGCGACGCGGGGTGGGGCCGAATCTCGGGTTCGGGAATCGGGCCACGTCTCCGACCGCCACCACTTCGTCGCGCCCTTCGACGCGCATCAGGTTGTCGCAGAGGACGCCGTCGGACAGGTCCAGGCCGTTCCCGTCCAGCCATTCGACGTTGGGCCGTGACCCGACGGCCTCGACCAGCACGTCGGCCTTGAGTTCGGTCCCGTCGTCGAGAATGACCGTACCCAGCGTCTCGAGATCCGATGGCCGTCCGACCAGGGCCGATACCGACCTGCCCAACTCGAAAACCACGCCCCGCTCTTCGTGGAAGGTCTGCAGGGTGCGGGCGAGTTCGGAGCCGAGCGGGCGCAGCATCGGTGCGGTGAACGGCTCGACGACACTGACGCGGCATCCGACGCGGCGGGCACTGGCGGCGACCTCACAACCGATGAAACCGCCGCCGACGACCACCACCGAGGCTCCCGCGGTCAGCTGCTCACGCAGTGCGATCGCATCGTCGAGGGTGCGCAGTACGTGCCGCTGCGAGCCGAAACCGTCGATCGGCAATCGGCGGGGCCGCAGACCGGTGGCGACGACCAGACCGTCATAGGCGAGCGGGCGCCCGTCGGCGGTGTACACGACGCGGTCCGCCAGCACGGCCCCGGTTACCTCGGTGCCCGTCACCCAGGACACGTCCTCGACGTGCGCGCGCCGACGCAGGGCCACACCCGGATAGTTGACCAGGTCGGTGGCGCCGAGTGCGCCGGCGTCGGAGGCGACCAGGACGTTCTTCGACAGCGGCGGACGATTGTAGGGCAGGTGAGCCTCGGCGCCGACCACCGTCAGTTCACCCGACCAGCCGTGCACGCGCAGTTGCTCAGCGGCGCGCAGTCCGCCGAGGGACCCTCCGACGATGACAATCCGTGGTGTCATCGGTTAATCGTCCACACGGATCGCCTGGACGGGGCACACGTCCGCGGCCTCTTCGACGGACGCGCGAAGGGATTCGTCGGGCGCCGGTTCCCAGACCAGCCTCCCGTCGTCGTCGAACTGAAATACCGTCGGCGCGCTGAAGATGCACTGTCCGTGGTCGGCGCATACCGCCGTGTCTACGGTGACTTTCATGATGGGGTCTCACTTCCCTGAGTGGTCGGTGGCTGTACCGCGCTGGGTACGGTCGTTGTCTGCCGGGGTTCCCGGACGGGTCAGGAGCCGGAGCGGGGGTGGTGTGCCCGGCCGTCGATGTGGTCGAGGAATGCCCGGAACAGGGGGGTCATCGGGTCCTGTTCGGGATGCCACAACACACCGAGCGCGAACCCGTGCGCAGGGGACTCGACGGCCTCGATCACCCCGTCCGGCACCGAGTGCGCACTGACCGTCAGCCCGGTGCCGAGCCGGCCGACGCCTTGGTGGTGGGCGGAGTACACGGTCGCGGTGGCGGACTGGTAGGCGTCCGCGGCGACCGTGTCCGGGACGAGGGTGACCTCGTGCTTGCCGAACACACCGTCGTGGGCGGCGTGATCGTCGTGGGCCAGCGAGTCCGGCAGGTGCTGGTCGAGCGTTCCGCCGAAGGCGACGTTGAGCATCTGCATGCCGCGGCAGATGCCGAGGATCGGAATATCGCGTTCGAGGGCGCGGCGGGCCACCGCGAGCTCGGCGAGATCGCGCGCGACGTCGGGTTCGGCCGTGGCGGTGTGGGCGGCGTGGCCGTACGTCGCCGGGCCGATGTCACGTCCCCCGGCCAGGACGACCGCGTCGACGAGATCGAGTACCTGGTCCGGGTTTTCGGTGATGTCGTCATCGGCCGGGAACAGCAGCGCGGTCCCTCCGGCGCGCCGGACGGCCTCGATGTAGGTGGTCGGCAGCATCGCGGTGGGGATGTTTTTCCACATCCCGAAGTCGCCGTGTTCGACGCCGACGACGATGCCGACCTTCACGCGCCCGGAATTGGCGGAGTCCATGGTGCTCACCTCAGCCGATCGTGAAGGGGTCGCGGGTGGCGCCGGTCAGTTCGACCCACACCGCCTTGGTTTCGGTGAATTCGAGGACTGCCTCGGGCCCGTTTTCTCGGCCCCATCCGCTGCCCTTGAAGCCGCCGAACGGTACGCCCGGTCCGACCACGCGGTAGGCGTTGATCCACACGGTGCCGGCGGTGACGGCGGCCGCGACGCGGTGTGCGCGTTGCAGGTCACGGGTCCACACGCCGGCGGCCAGGCCGTATTTCGTGCCGTTGGCCCATTCGAGTGCTTCGTCCTCGGTGGAGAAGCGTGTCACGGCGAGGACCGGGCCGAAGACCTCCTCCTGTGCGATGGGCATGTCCGGCCGGACGTCGGTGAGCACGGTGGGCTGGACGAACAGTCCGCCGCGGCTGGTTGATCGGCCACCACCGGTGGCGACGGTGGCGCCGTCGGCGACCGCCTTGTCGATCATTCCGAGTACCGAGGCGAGTTGCCTCTCGTTCGCCACCGGTCCCATCTCGGTGGCCGGGTCCGTCGGGTCGCCCAGCACGATGGTCTGCGCGCGGCGCACGATCAGTTCGACCAGTTCGTCGTGGATGGATTCGTGGACCAGCAGGCGTGAGCCGGCCAGGCAGGTCTGCCCGGTGGCGGCGAATACGCCGGCGATGACACCGTTGGCGGCGGCTTCCAGATCCGCGTCGGGGAAGACTATTTGAGCGGACTTGCCGCCGAGTTCGAGCAGCACCCGGGTCATGTTCTGCAGGGCCGCGCGGCCGACCTCGATACCGACGGCGGTGGAACCGGTGAAGGCGATCTTGTCGATGCCGGGGTGGCCGGCGAGGGCCTTGCCGACCTCCGGTCCGGTGCCGGTCACGACGTTGAAGACACCCGGAGGGAAGCCGGCCTCGTCCATGCGCTGGGCGAATTCGAGGGTCGAGGCGGGGGTGTAGTCGGAGGGTTTGACGACGAGGGTGCAGCCGGCGGCGAGGGCGGGTGCGAGCTTCCACGCCAGCAGCATCAGCGGTGAGTTCCAGGGCAGGATGGCGCCGACGACGCCGACCGGCTCGCGGCGGGTGTAGATGAAAAAGTTGGGGCGATCCGACGGCAGGGTGTCGCCGCCGAGTGTCTCGGCGATTCCGGCGTAGTACCGGTACCACTGGGGCAGATAGGCCATCTGGGCGGCCATTTCGCGCAGCAGTTTGCCGTTGTCCGTGGTCTCGATCGCGCCGAGTGTGGCGGCATCGCGTTCGAGAAGATCCGCGAGGGTGCGCATCAACCGGGCGCGCCCGGCGCCGGTGGTGGTCGACCACGGCCCGGTGGTCAGGGCGGCGCGGGCGGCGGCGACGGCGCGGTCGACGTCGGCGGCGCCGGCGTCGGGGGCGGTCGACCACGGCTCCTGGGTGTAGGGGTTGGTGGTGGCGTAGCGGGCCCCGGAGTCGGCGGGGACCCAGTGCCCGTCGATGTACATCTGGTATTCGGGCAGACCTGTGGTGTCGATCATGCTGCTCATCAGGTTTCTCCTCGGGTCAGTCGGTCTGCAACGAGAGCGCCGCGGCGTCGACAAAGGTCGAGCGAAGGATGGTCTCGATCTCGGCGAAGTGTTCGGGGCCGGCGATGAGCGGCGGTGCCAGTTGGACCACGAGATCTCCGCGCATGTCCGCGCGGCAGATCAGTCCCCGCCGATAGAGTTCGGGGGCCAGGAACGCCAGCATCGCCTTGCCCTCGGCCGGCGAGAAGCGTTGCCTTCTCGCGGGGTCCTTGACCAGTTCGATCGCCCAGAAGTAGCCCGCCCCGCGCACGTCACCGACCAGGGGAATCTCGCGCAGCGACTCGAGCATTCCGCGCAGCACCGGTTCATTGGCGCGCACGTTCTCGAGCATCTTCTCGCTCTCCATCAGCTCGATGTTCGCCAGCGCGACCGCCGAGGCGACCGGATGCCCACCGAAGGTGACACCGTGGGCAAACACGTTGTTGTCGGTGAGGAATGGCTCCATGACGCGGTCGGAGGCGATGACCGCGCCCATCGGCGCGTACGCCGAGGTCAGGCCCTTGGCCGTGGTGATGATGTCGGGCACGTAGTCGAACCGCTGGGCGCCGAACCACTCGCCCAGCCGCCCGAACGCGCAGATGACCTCGTCGGAGATCAGCAGGACGTCGTACTGATCGCAGATCTCCCGCACGCGCTGGAAGTAGCCCTCCGGCGGGACGAAACAGCCTCCCGAATTCTGCACCGGTTCGAGGATCACCGCCGCGACGGTGTCCGGTCCCTCGAACTCGATCCGTTCCCGGATCGCCTCGGCGAGCGAATCGACCGCCTGCGGGTCCAACCGGTACACGTTGGTGTTGCTCACGTGGCTTCCGCCGATGGGCAGCGGTTCGAACGGGGCCCGTGCCGGTGACAACGCGGTCGCCGTCAGCGCGCCGAGGGTGGTGCCGTGATAGGCGGTGTTACGGGAGATCACCTTGTACTTACCGGCTTTGCCGCGAATCTTGTGGTATTGCCGGGCGAGTTTGAAGGCGGAGTCGACGGCTTCGCCGCCGCCGCCGACGAAGAACACCCGGTTGAGATCGGCAGGTGCCAGGTCGGCGATCTTGGTCGCGAGCTCGATCGCGCGGGGATGAGCGAAGGACCACGTCGGGAAGAAGGCCAATTCGGTGGCCTGCCTGGCCGCGGCCTCGGCCAGCTCGGTGCGGCCGTGGCCGACGTTCACGCAGTAGAGCGAGCTCAGGCCGTCGAGGTACCGGGTCCCGTGCTGGTCCCACACATAGCAACCCTCGCCGCGGACGATGATCGGGACTTCGACCCCCTGCGCATACGCGCCCATGTTGCTGAAATGCATCCAGAGATGCCTGCTCGGATCGGAATCGACGGTGTGTACGGGATTCGCACTCAACTCGACTACCTCCATTCCTACTTTCAACCGAATATTGTCTTCTAACTTCTAGTCTTATATGTTTGATTTATGGATGTCAACGGAGGAGCCAACCCATGACGCAGATACGCAGCCAGAACTTCATCGGCGGACGGTGGGTCGACCCCGCCGACGGCGCACGAGCGCCGATCACGAATCCGGCAACAGGCACGGTGATCGGCGAGGTGGCGGCGAGTTCCCGCGTCGACGTCGACCGTGCGGTCGAAGCCGCGGAAACCGGCTGGCAGACCTGGCGGGAGACCACCCCTCGGGAGCGCTCGGAGTACCTCTTCGCCCTCGCCGACGCGATGGCTGCGAACCAGAGCGAGCTGGCCGATCTCGAATCGGCGAACGTGGGCAAGCCCATCCTGAATGCCCGCGGCGAGGTCGTCGAGGCGATCGACTGTCTGCGCTTCTTCGCCGGTGCGATACGTAGCTCAGAGGGTTTGGCGTCCAACGGATTCCGCCGCGGCACGACCTCGGTCGTGCGCCGGGAACCCATCGGCGTGGTCGGCCTGATCACGGCGTGGAACTTCCCCCTGATGGGCGCGATCTGGAAAGCCGGCGCCGCACTCGCCGCGGGGAACGCCTGCGTGCTCAAGCCCGCCGAGCAGACCCCGCTGACGGCGCTGGCACTTGCCGAACTGGCGGCGCCGATCCTGCCGCCCGGGGTCCTCAATGTCATTACCGGGCAGGGTGATCCGGTCGGTTCCGCGCTCTCCCAGCATCCCAAGATTCGCATAGTGTCGGTTACCGGCGCCGTCGCCACCGGGAAGGCGGTGGCCGCCGCGGCGGCGCACACGCTCAAGCGGGTGCATCTCGAATTGGGGGGTAACTGTCCCGCCATCGTGTTCGGTGACGCCGATCTCGATGCGGTGGTCGCCGGTATTCGTCAGGCATCCACGGTGAACTCCGGCCAGGTCTGCCTGGCAGCGTCGCGGCTTCTGGTGGAGAAGTCCTGCTACGACGATCTTCTCGACCGCCTCGTGCCCGCGTTCGAGTCGGTCCGGGTCGGCGCGCCCGAGGAGGGCGAGCACATCGAGATGGGCCCGCTCGCCTATCGCGGGCACCGCGATCGAGTGGTCGACTACATCCACGGCGCCCAGAACGCGAAGATTCTGACCGGCCACCTCGACCCGAACTCCGACAGCAATTTCGTTACCCCGACAGTGATCACCGGTGTCGAGCAGGGTGACGCGATCGTGCAGGAGGAGATTTTCGGGCCGGTCGTGACCGTGCAGTCGTTCGACAACGACGCCCAGGCGGTCGAGTGGGCGAACGGAAGCCCCTTCGGGCTGGCCGCGTCCCTGTGGACCCGCGACCTCAGCCGGGCGATGAGCACGGCCCCGCGCCTCGAATTCGGCACCGTCTGGATGAACGACCACCTGTCGATGCTTCCCGAGATGCCGCACGGCGGAGTCAAGGACTCCGGGTACGGCAACGAAGGCTCGAGCTACGGCATCGACGAGTTCACGCAGGTCAAACACCTCTGGATCAAGCACGGTTGAGCCCTGAGGCCCGATGGCCCGACGCCCCGCTCGCGGCGGCGACCGGGGCATTCGTGCAGACCGGTCTGGACGGGTGAATTCGCCGGCCCCGAGGGTTGCGAAACACCCAACAAGCTAATAACATCTAATGCCTGATGTTATATTCATCACTCAGGGTTCGACCCTGGGTTCCCCTGCGCGCCGCACGCGCCATCGGCACGAACACCCGCTTGATCGGGTGCCGCGCAGCACACCATCTTTGAGACCCGGAGGCCAAGTATGCCCACCCCCCGCGAACACGCGACCCTGCTCGAGCTGGCGCTCAGCGATCCCGCCCGCGACTCCGAATTGGAACGGTGTCGGCGGCTGTTCGACGAACGCGGTGTCACGCACGTGCACTGCCAGTACGTGAGTGTGCAGGGCCGTGTCCTCGGGAAGGTGATGCCGGTCAAGTACTTCCTCGAGACCGCAGCCCGCAAGGGTGTGCCCTTCGGTTACGCCGCCGCCGGCGGTCTGCAGGCGAGCCTGGCCGGTGAGCTGCTCGGACCGGGTGGCATCAGCACCCGGGAGGGCCTGCTGGTGCCCGACCTGGCCACGGCGCAGGTCCTGCCGTGGGATCCGGCCGTGGCACGGGTGTTCTGCGACCACTTCCGCTCGCTGCGCGAGGAGGTCGGACCAGGCGAACCGGAAGAAGCCGACGCCCGCGGCAACCTCAAGCGCGTCATCGCCGCCTTCCGGGAAGAGACGGGGCTCGAGCTCCGGACCGGGTGCGAACCGGAGATGAGCTGGTTCAGCGGTCCGGACGCCATCGACCGCAGCTCTGCCTCCTTCTTCCCCGACTGGGTGGGCCCGTCCTACCACCTCGAGCACATCGCGGAAATGATGCCGATCCTCAAGCGCATCACGCAGTACGCCCAGGAACTGGGCTTCGAGATGATCCAGTCCGACTACGAAGACCCTGGGCAGCTCGAGTGCAACTTCCTCTACGACAACGCCCTCGCGACGGCCGACCGACTGATCACCTACCGGCAGATCTGCATGGCGGTGGCCAAGGAGTTCGGTGTTCTGGCCACCTTCATGCCCAAGCCGGTCCCCGGAATCATGGCCAACGGCTGCCACCACCATGCGAGCCTGTGGCGTGGCGAGGAAAACGTGTTCGCCGACGACGACGATCTCACCGAACTCGGCCGGCACGCGCTCGGCGGCCTGCTCGAGCACACCCGCGGAATGACCGCGGTGTTCGCGTCGACGACCAACTCCTATGCCCGCTTCTGGGACGTCGGGCTGTTCGCCCCGGCGGTCACCAACTGGGGATACGACAACCGCACGACCAACTATCGTGTGCTGCCCGGACGCGTCGAAGTCCGCTCCCCCGACGCAGCCGTCAATCCCTATCTGTCCCACGCCGCGTTGATCGGTGCCATGGCCGACGGCATCCGTCGCAACGTCGATCCCGGCAAACCCGAACTCCGCAACGGCTACGCACCCTCCGACGACGAGGCTTCCTCGACCTTCGCGCCGCCGCCGCTGACCTTGTCCGAAGCCCTCGACGCCCTCGAGGAAGACAAGGCGGTCCGCTCCGTTCTGCCCGGATCGCTCTACGACACCTTCACTTCTTGCAAGCGTGACGAATGCAACCGGCGCTCGGGCGCGATCACCGACTGGGACTTCAACACCTACCTGCGTTACACCCCGTAATTCATCATGTCGGACCCCGCCTCAGGGCGGGGTCCGATCCTCCATGCCGGTTTCACCTTCAGAAGGATCCTTGCCGTGAGCGATCTGCAACTCATTCAATCCGGAACTCTCGTCCTGTGCTCCACGGACATTTCCGCCCCGCCCATGACCTCCGTCGTCGACGGCGTGCGCCACGGCTACGAACCCGACCTCGGCCGGGCACTGGCCAACCACCTGGGCCTCGACCTGCAGTGGGTCGACGTCCGTCGGTGGCCCGATTTCGTGCCGACATTGACCGAGAAGCGATGCGACGCGATCCTGTGCAACCAGGCCATCACCCCTGCCCGCGAGGAAGTCGTCGACTTCACCATCCCCTACGGACGGTTCAACGAAGGAGTGGTCGTCCGCACCGACAGCCCCATCCACTCCGCTGCCGACCTCGTCGGCCGCAAGGTCGGAGCCATCACCGGCACCACCAATATTGCACTGGCGGCGTCGTTCGTCGGCGCCGAGGTCGTCGAATTCGGCTCGAGCGACGATGCTTTCCACGAGATGGCCGACGCCGCCGTCGATGGCACCATCGATGCGTTTGTCGACGACGAGATCGTTCTGCCCGCGCTCGAAGCGACCGGTAAGCTGCGCGTCGCATTCATCGCACCCACCGGAAACCCGTACGGCATTGCGGTGCGAAAAGATTCACAGGCGTTGCGCAGCGGGTTGAACGGGGCGCTCCAGCACCTGATCGCGGACGGCACGCTCGCCGAAATATGGAACAACGCGTTCCCCACCAAAGCATTTCCCCTGTGAACGTGCCGTCACCTCCCTGGCACGATATCGACTGTCCGTGAAGACGGGCGGCGACCGCCGACATCTGCACCTGCACGGTGGCCGCCGCCCAACCCGCCATCTTGGTCACTACCGAAGAACTTACCCGTCAACGGTTGGAGAAACCTGTGGAATCGACGGTGACGCATCCCGACGACGACCTCCTCGACCTGGCCATTCTGTGGGCGCCGATCGGCGGACCACCCCCGGACCGGATCAGGGATCTCTTCCACATCGAGGTCGACGACTATCGCCGCCGACTACTCGATGCAATCCGCTTCCACCGAAGGCGCCTTTCCGAACGCAGTCGCGCCGATCTCGAGCATGTGTACGGATCCTCGATCCTCACGGAACTCGACGAGACACACAGCACGACTCCCTGACGACAGCCCAGCCTGGCGCGCTGATTAGCCTGCCGCGCATCGTCGCCCGACTACGAGCACCGACATCTGCCGGTACTGCCGGCTCGAACCCCGGACAACTATCCGACTGAAACACTTCCCTGGACAGCTGGTTTCCCATGTCTGAACCGCACCTCACGACCCGTGACTTCCCGCCCGATCCCACGTCGAGCAGGAGCCTCGCCGACTGCACCGACACTGACGAGCACCCCACTGTGCACCGACGCGCTCACCGTCAGCTGCTGCGCGACAAAATCCGCGCGGAAAGGCACTCCCGCGTTCCGCGAGAGTCCGACCAGCTGATCCGCGTCGCGCAGACCTGGCTCCCGTACGGCGGGCCGCCGGCAGAGGAAGTCATGGTCCAGTTTGGGATGACCACAGCCCGCTTCTTGGAGGCCCTTCGACAGGCGATCTACCTGCCCGACTGCGACCCAAGTATCGCGCGCACGATACACAATGCCTACTTCGCGCGCCAATCGACCCGATCGACGCTGGCGCCGCACGCTGTCGAAGCCGGTTCAACGTGACTCAATGCAGCGACGCGCTCCTCGCCATCCACATCAGTGACCCCAAGGAGCTAGTGGTGTCTCGGATTTAGCTGATCGTTTCCAGCGCGACGCGGCCGCGCGCAACCTTGGCGAGGACGGATTCGGCGGTCGCGGTCCATTCATACGGGCGAGGGAGTTCATTGTGGGCGTCGAGGTATTCCTCGATCGAGGCGATGAGGTGCGGCACGGAGTGAAAGACCCCGCGCCGCAGAGCTTTATCAGCCAGCTCTCGAAACCAACGCTCGCCCAGATTGAGCCACGACGAGGATGTGGGAGTCGAACGGGTCAACGCCGAGCTGGCCGAGCAGTCCGAGGCCATCGACAGTCTCCTGTCGGCGACGTTCGCGGTCGACGACTACGTCGACCTGGCGACATTGCGGCAGCAGATCGCACCCCCGCCGTTCGACCGGCCCGATCTGACCACCCCAACCCGGCGCCCCGATCCGCTGCCCTACCCGCCGGAACCCGTCTACACCGAGCCCCCGGCCCCGACCGGGCTCAGAGCGGCGCTCGGCGGCAAGAAGAAGCATGCAGTCGCGATCTCCGACGCCCAGGCGCTGTTCTGGCAGCAACACCACCACTGGCAGCAGCTGCTCGCCGACCGCAACCGGGCCGAGGCAGAGAACGAGCACACCTATGCGCGGCTCGAGGCCGAGCGTGCGCAGCAACTGCAGGCCGCGCAGGAGCAGTACGAACGCGAATGCCGCGAGCGGCGGGAATCGACGCTGTCGGCGAATGTGAAACTCGAGCGGCTGATGGTGGCATTGCAGGAGCGCGAGCCGTGGGCTCTCGAGGAGTACGTGTCCATCGTCCTGGGCAACTCGGTGTACCCGGACTGCTTCCCCGTCGAGCACGACTTCGCGTTCGACGCCGCGGATCGGGAACTGCGGTTGACCGTCACCGTCCCGGCCCCGGCTGCCCTCCCGGCGGAGAAGGCGTTCAAGTACGCCAAGGCAAGTGACTCGATCACCAGTACCCCGTTGACGGCGAAGGCCCGCAAGGACCGCTACGCCAAAGCGGTCTCCGAAGTGGCCATCCGGACCGTCCACGAGATCTTCGAGGCCGACCGAGACGGCATCATCGCGACGATCTCGATGGAACTCGGCACCCGCGCGATCGACCCAGGCACCGGGCACGACACCACCATCACCCTGGTGAAGTTGGCCACCGACCGTGACACCTTCACCCGCCTCGACCTGTCTCGAGTCGAGGCCCGCGCCACCCTGGACCACCTGCGTGCCGGGGTTTCCAAGAATCCGCACGACCTGGTTCCGGTCGCCAACACCCGCGGCGTCCGCGGCTAACCGACGGAAAGGGGTTTATCCGATGACCAGTCCGGATCCCAGCGTCACCATCACAGCGTTGCGCGAGATGCTCGTGGTCAAAGAACGCGAGGCCAATACCCTGCTCGACCGGATCGCCGGCCACCTCACGGGCCCGCCCGTACTCGGCGTCGATCACCATTCACCTCCGCGGCAATCCGAGGTCCGATGCCCGAGCTGGGTGAAAATAGTGTCATGGTGTGGATCACATTTTCTGGACTTCACTGCTGCCGCTCACCAAGATCAGAAATGCGCCGCTCGTTCTCACGTGCGGGTTGTCCGTGTAGCGCCCCTGCCAGCTGATCTTCATCGTTGGCGGGGGCTGCGCTTGGTTGCGCCACAACATCTCTCGCACTCACACCCCGTGCCCGCGCCTCTTCGCGCCGCCACCGTTTCCGGCACCGCACCGCACCTCACCGGCGCCCCGTCGCGATTCTGCTCATATCGTGTGCCATGCACTGCCGTACGGCACGCGTCGCCGCCCGGGAACGAGCAGCACACATTCCCGGGCGAACTCCTGTGGCGCGCCCGCGCCGAGGCCCCGGATGACCGTCCCGGCACCCACGGCTGCACCGCCTACGAGATCGCCACCCGGTGCGCAGCCGGCGAGATCGATCCGGCGACGAACTCAGTGTCCGCCCCGACATGGCACCTCCGCCCCAGGTGTGCAGCGAGCAGCGATCAGGCCCGCTGTCTGCCGCGGTCGTCGCATTTCCCGGCCTCGGCAGCGGCACCGAAGAAGGTGGTGTACCAGATTCGGCTGACCACCTCTGCCGCCTGCTCGACCGGCATCGGCGAATCCTGCATTGCGTCTTGCGCGTACCAGACGTAGGCCGACTGCTCCACCAACCTCGAGCACGGCGCCCACTGGGCCATCGGCGCACTGGCCCTGATCCTGCTGGTCTCCATCGGCTACCACGTCAACGAGAACGTCACCGGCCTCGTCGGCGTCGCCCTCATCGGCGCCGCGTTCATCTCCAGCATCGTCCGCAACCGCAAGGCCGCCGCGGCCGTCGGCGAAGCGGAAGACGACGTGGACGAGCAGAACCCGGTGTCCGTCGGCTAGGTTCTGCCTGTACTCACATCCAGCGGCAGTGCACGTGACTCGGTCACGGGCACTGCCGCTCGACACTGGAAAGGGCACCATGGGGCGGCTGCTCGACAAGTCGAAGAAGGTGGTGGAGGCGCAGCTCGCCGGAACCACCATCCGGGCGATTCAGGGTTCGATGATCGCCTACGAGGGCAATGTCAGTTTCAAGTCGGCAGGCTTCGGTGGCGGCGACGGTGTCCTCGCCGGGATGAAGCGGCGCGCCACCGGCGAGGCGCTGTCGCTGATGGAATGCTCCGGACACGGTGTCGTGTATCTCGCGGTGGGCGGACAGTACGTGTCGGTCGTCGACCTGGCCAACGAGACCCTGCAGGTGGAGTCGCAGCAGCTTCTCGCGCTGAGCGGCAATCTGAACACCAACGTCACGTTCACCGGGCTGCGCGGCGGCGTCGGCGGTCAGGGCCTGTTCACCACGACCGTCTCCGGTCAGGGTCAGGTGGCCCTGCTGTCGGCCGGCGGACCGCTCATCCACCTCGAGGTGTCGCCGCAGTACCCGCTCGTGGTCGATCCCGACGCGTTCGTCTCGGCGCGCGGGCAGGTGACGCAGTCGTTCGTGACCGACGTGTCGTGGCGCAGCGCCGTCGGCCAGGGCAACGGTGAGGCCTTCTCCCTGAAGTGGGACGGTCACGGCGTCGTCTCCATCCAACCGGCAGAGCGGTGAGCCCCATGGTCTTCTCGAAAGTGAACTCGAAGGTCGTCAAGGTCGACGTCGGCGCCGCGGGCGGTGTGGTCGCCCGCACCGGCGCGATGCTGTTCTACACCGGCCAGGTCCAGTTCTCGCCGCACCAGGTGCCGGGCTCCCAGTCGATGGCGGGCATGGGTGGATTCACCCGGATGGCCGGACGCATGATGCAGGGCGAGCACGAACGCACGATGCTGGCGCAGGGGCAGGGCGAGGTGCACTACGGTCACGCCGGGCTCGAGGTGCACGTCGTGGACATGTCGCAGGGCGGTGCCCTGTGCGTCGAGGCGTCCCGGCTGCTCGCTCACAATGCGGGACTGCAGAGTTCGGTGGTCTCGGTGGTGAGTCAGGGCGGCGGTGGCGGTGGGCGCGGCATGCTCGGCGCGCTGCGCGGTGCGGCGGCAGGAGCCCTGTCCGGCACCGGAATGTTCACGACGCAGCTGTCCGGGTACGGGTCGGCGGTCCTGCTCGCGCACGGCGGCTTCATCGAACTCCCGGTGGGCGGACCGAATCCGGTGTTCGTCGACCCCGACGCGTTCGTCGGCACGTACGGCAGCGTCCAGGTGGAACTGAAATCCGCTGTCGGCTGGCGCGAGGCCATTGGCCGCGGCGTCGGGGAAGCGATGCAACTGCAGTGCACCGGTCAGGGAATCGTCTACGTTCAGGCCTCGGAGGAGAAACTGTGACCGCCATCCACAATCCGTCGACGCTGGGCGCCAGCGACAACATTCCCGACAACAGCTACGCGTTCTGCATCGACCTCACCGCGCCCTGGTTCATCCGCAAGGGTGCGATGATCGCGTACTACGGCCAGATGCAGTTCCAGGCGCTGACCCACGGATTGCACGGCGCCGCACTGCACATGGTCGCCAACCAGTTCTCGGCGCCGCTGTACATGGGCGACTACGCGGTGGCCGAAGGATTCGGGAAACTGATCATCGGCGACCGCGGATACGACATCAACTCGTACGACCTCGACGACGGCAACCTCACGATCCGGGCATCGAATCTCCTTGCGTTCGAACCGGGTCTGGCGTTGAACCAGTCCATCGTGCCCGGATTCCTCACGCTCATCGGGACCGGCAAGTTCCTGGCGTCGTCCAACGGCCCGGTGATGTTCGCGGAACCGCCGCTGCGGATCGACCCCGAGGCACTCGTCGGGTGGGCCGACTGCCCGTCCCCGAGCCACCATTACGACCAGGGATGGATCAGCAACTTCCTCGCGGCGGGCGCCCACATGATGGGCATCAACTCCGGGGAGGAACGGCAGTTCGACTTCACCGGCGCCGGAACGGTTCTGATCCAGTCCAGCGAGAAGGTCCTCAGCGACACCCATGTGGTGCGCAGCATCGAGGGCCAGATCCACGGGATCACGCCGAGCGGTCTGCAGCGACTCAACGGGGTGATCGCCGCCAAGCTGGCGGAGCAGCCTCGCTGACGTGCAGGAGATTGCCAGGCTGAGCGAAGAGTTGTGGCAGGGACGGGGAGCAATCTGATCTGTGTCAGGAAGTTCTGACACAGCATCCGATACGTTCCAGGAGGAACCGCATGAAGTCCGTCGTGACCAAGGCCGTCGCAACCGGTGGTATCGCCCTCGCCGCACTCGGCATCGGAGCCGGCGTCGCCAGCGCCGACCCGGTGGGCCACAACCCCGCTCCCGCCCAGCAGCAGCAGGCACCGCAGCCCCAACCGCAGCAGCACGCTCCGCAGCAGCAGGCACCGGCGCCGAGCCCGCACGGATTCTGGTTCTTCGGCACCTGGGTTCCGCTGCCCTGATCTGCGTTCCCCTCGCAGGAGGAAGGTGCCCTTCGACGCTCCCACGGCGCCGAAGGGCACCTTCGTCTTTCTACCGGGCATACCGCTACCGGGTGGGCCGCATACTCGGATTGGGGCCGAGCGTGATCGTCCGGGTCCTCGGCAGCAGCCCTATCTCCTTCCACCCCGCGGTCAGCGTGATCGTCCCCGACTCCGGGTAGTCGCTGATCCAGTAGTGCGGCGCGGAGTGATACTCGGACGCGTCCGCGGCCGCGGCCGTCGACGTCGCATGCGGGTGACGGGGGTCGGCGACGCCCTCCATGTCGTCGACCCGGACGTTCACCGCAAGATACGACCACCGCGCCGAGGGGTCGTCGGGATCGTCGAGGGGACGCGTCTCGTGACGCGCCAGATCAGCGGATCTGCCTCTCGCCGTCAACTCGATGCGCAACAGCATGCCCTTCGGGTGAGCGACGACCTCCGACAGGCGCAGGGTCACATCGCGGCTCGTCACGAGCTCGACCGGCCCGTGCACCACGATTCCCTCCGTGGCGGGCGGTGGTGCCGCCGGCCACCGCCTCCTGCGCACGACTCAATCGTCCCACCGGCTCCGATCGGCTGCCACAGCTACGTTTCGCGCACTCAGGGCAGCTGGGCCATGCCGTACACGTTTTTCGCCCGGACCCGGAGCACCTGCCTGCGTTCGGACACCATCGCGCGGCGGAAATCTTCCCAGTCGTCGTGCTCTTTGCCCGCCGCCTGCCGGAACACCTCGACGAGTTCGTCCGCCGCCGCGTCGTGCGGGTCCGTCACGACCGCGCTCAGTTCCGCGTCGCCCTCCACCACCGCGTAACTCCAGAAGTCGGTCGCGCTGACGTGGAGCGACACCCGGGGGTCGCGCGCGGCGTTCCGGGTCTTGGCCCGATCCGCCGTCACCGACACCCGCGCCGTCTGCGTGCCGGGATCCCAGGCATAGATCACGTTCGACAATTGCGGGCGTCCGTCGCGTTTGACCGTCGCGAGGACGGCCCGGTTGTGTGCGCCGACGAGGTCGAGAAGTGGTCGCCGGTCGTCTTTCGCATCGAGACTCATGTCTCACCCAACCACGGACGCCGGGGCGGTGTTCCCGGCGGCCCTCGGCGGCCTCGTCTCGACCGGTGTGACGATCCGGGTCGCTCCTACCGACGAGTAGGGTGGATGTATCGCAAACTCATTGGCCGAGAACGCGTTCCGGCTACTCACCGGTACGCGCTCTCGGGTGGGATCCGCGGTTCTTCTCGGGTACGCTCTCGTGATCCCGAGCCGGAAGGACCACACGTGAACGACTCCTATCTCGTCATCGGCGAAACCACCGTGGCCCGACGGGTCTGTGCATCCCTTCGCGAAAGGGACTTCGACGTCCGCCATCTCGTCGCCCCCGACGACGACGAACTGCGCCTGGCGATGGCGGACGAACCGCGCGGGATGGCGGTCCTGGCGCGCGACGACGTCGTCGCGCTGCGGTACGCGCTGGCCGCCGCGCACATCTCGGCATCGATCCCGTTGGTGGTGACGATCTTCGACCGCACGGTCGCGGACCAGCTGTCCCACCTGCTCCCGCAGTGCACGGTGACGTCGCCGGCAGACCTCGCCGCGCCGACGCTCGCCGGTCCGTGCCTGGACCCCGAACTCGTCGCGGCCCGGCATGCGGGCGAGCACATGCTGACGGTCCGGACGATCGACGGCCATCCCGAGGGTGCGCACGTCGACCTGCCCCGGCGGAATTGGTGGCGCACGGTGGCGACCGGCGCGACGGGTCTGCTGCGGTCGCACGACATCGGCACACGCATCCTGCTCGGTGGGCTCGCAGGACTCCTCGCCGTCCTGCTCGCCGACTGGCTGTGGCTGATCCTCGGTCAGCACGTGGCGCCGCTCGACGCGTTCAACGAAGCGGTCCGCGTGGTGACCACGGTGGGGCCGGGAGCCGACACCCACGGCAGCCCCGCCTACGCAATCTTCGCGTCGGTGGCGATGCTGTTCACCGTGGTGTTCACCGCCATGTTCACCGCCGGAATCATCGAGCGCCTGCTCGGCCCGCGGCTCGTCGGCCTGGTCGGCAGCCGGGTCCTGCCCCGGTCGGGTCACGTCATCGTCGTGGGTCTCGGCCAGGTCGGACTCCGGTTGTGCCGGGAACTGCAGGCGCTCGGGGTCGCGGTGGTGGGCGTCGAGCGCGACCCCCACGCCAAGAACCTGAGGCTCGTGCGGGCGATGAACATCCCGACGGTGGTTGGCCACGGTGGCGACCGCGAACTCCTCGAACGACTGGGTGTGCGCCGCGCAATGGCGCTGGCCGCGGTCGGCTCCGACGACCTCGACAACATCGCCGTGTCCGTGGCCGCGCAGGCCCTCTCCCCCGGACTGCGACTGGTCCTGCGGGCCGGTGAGCAGGAGGCCATCGCGGAGACGCGGTCGCTGCTGCGGCTCGGGATCATCCGCGACGTCACCAGCCTCAGCGCCACGTACGTGGTGGCCGAGCTGATCGGCCTGCACCCGCAGGGCGTCGTGGCGGACGGCAGCCACCTCTACCTGGAGGTGGCGACCGCGGACGCGTCCGAGCCCGTCTTCACGGAACTTCCCGTGTCGCCGCGGATGAGCTGCCGCCACCTCGTCACCGCGTAGCGCCCCTAGCCGGTCACTGCCAGCGCGTCGATCTCGACGAGCATGACCTCGTGCGGGAGATCGACGAAAACCGTGGTGCGGCACGGCAGCTGACCGCTCGGGACGTTCTCGGCGATGAACTCGCCGTACACGTCGTTCATCGCCGCGAAGTCGTCACGGGTGGTGAGGTAGACCCGGAACATCAGCACGTCTTCCACGCTCGCACCGCCGGCCTCGAGGATCGCCTTGACGTTCTCGAGGGTGCGGCGGGTCTGCTCGCGCACGTCGCCTTCGGCGATGTACTTGTTCGTGACGGGGTCCATCGGGCCCTGCCCCGAGACCTGGAGCAGGTTGCCCTTCCTGATGCCCTGACTGAACGTGTGCGCGGGTGCGGGGGCGCCTTCGGTGCGGATGACGGTGGTGTCGGACATATCGATACTCCTGTGTGGTTGGTTTTCGGGTGGACGGGGATGGTCAGGACGGGGCGCGGTATCCGCAGTCTCGGGAGATCCGCGCGCCCACGGCCTGAAGGGGTTCGAGCAGGTCGAGGACGCGTTCGTAGCTGAGGACGACGTCGGGCACCGAGACCGAGACGGCGGCGACGACGCGGCCGGACGCGCCGCGAATGGGCACTCCGATGCAGTTGACGGACGGCTCGTTCTCCTCCTGATCGTGCGCCCAGCCCTGCTCTCGGACCATCCGGATCTCGTCGAGGTAGCGTTCCGGTGTCGTGATCGTGTTGGCGGTGCGGGAGGAGAAATCCATCGAGTCGACGACGGTCCGCAGTTCCGAATCCGGCAGGTCGGCGAGGATCACTTTCGCGACGGCGGTCGAATTGAGATTGGCGCGCAGCCCGATTCGCGAGTACATCCGGATCTGGTCGTGTGATTCGAGTTTGTCGATGTACACCACGTCGCCACCCTCCATCGCCGCAAGGTGCGTGGTGCGCCCGTATTCGCGGTTGAACGCGACGAGGTGAGGTGAGGCGATGCGCCGCACCTCCCGCTGATCGGTGGCCTGTGCGGCGAGTTCGAAGATGCGGGAACCGAGGTGGTACTGGTTGCTGTTGTCGCGGAACGTGAACCGCTCGTCGGACAGCGTTCGCAGCAGCCGCAGCACGGTGGTCTTGTGGACTCCGGTCGATTCGGCCAGCTGGTCGAGGTTGGCGGGGCCGTTGCCGAGTTGCACCAGCAGGTGCAGGGCGCGGGAGACACTCTGACTCATCCGTTCACTCCACTTCTCCGGAGGGCGAAACCGTCGGCGGTGACGCTCGTTGCCGCCCAGTCCGCTTCGGAACAGTGCAGCAGCGCGTCGAGCAGTGCGGCGGGCGGCGGGGGCGCCGAGTCGGCCGCGACGGTCAGGGTGGCGGCGGCCCCGATATGCCCGCGGCGCAGGCAGCGCGCCTGGTCCTCGCCGCGCACCACACCGCTGAGATATCCGGCGGCGAAGGCATCGCCGGCGCCGACGGGTTCGACGACGTCCACGCGGAGCGCGGGGACGGCGATGCTGCGGCCACTCCGGTCGACGGCCAGGGCCCGGTGCGCCCCATCCTTGACGACGACGGTGGCGGGCGCGGGCAGGATCAGTCGCAATTCGTGCGGATCCGCGGTGCCCAGCACGCGCAGGGCCTCGTCGGCGCCGACGAGCACCAGGTCCGCGAGATTCGCCAGTTCCACGACCATCCGCGGGTCGCCGTCCGGCCACAGTTGCTCACGCCAGTTGACGTCGAAGCTGACGACACCGGAGATTCCCGGCCTGTCGCGGAGCAGTCGCCGCATCAGGGCGAGGCACGAATCGGACAGGGCCGGTGTGATTCCGCTGCAGTGGACGACGGCGGCGCGGCCGAACAGTTCCGCGACCGCCGACCGGTCGAGGAATCCGGGGTCCATCGCCGACGCCGCCGAACCCGCCCGGGAATACAGGCTGTCGGTCCGCGGCTCGCCGTGCTCGTCGACGGCGGTGGTCTTCGAGTAGTGACCGGTGGGCCGCTCGGGGTCGACCTCGATCGCACGGTCGTCGACACCGCGCGCCCGCAGTTCGGTGCGGATGAGTGCGCCGAACTCGTCGTCGCCGAGCCGTCCGACCCACGCGGCCGGGACACCGAGCACGGCGAGCCCCGCGGCGACGTTCGCCTCCGCGCCGGCGAGGTGGAGTGTCGAGTCCGGGGCCACCAGCACCATCGCCTCACCGAGGCACGCGACACCGGACTCGGGGGTGGGGGTCGATTCCTGCACTTGTTACCTCTGCGACTGCTCGGACCGGCACGGGGTTGGGTTTCGGGAGCCCTCGCCGCGGCGATGCATGCCGCATCGGACCGTTGACGATGACCCAGGCCAATGCTAGACATAGGAGACGCAAAAACGCAATCAACGTTGCATATAGCGCAACGTTGCACTTCACGGCACTTCTTCCGAAGTCGGCCAGCCCCACAAACCCGAACGACAGGATCGACGATGACGATCAGCGGAACGGATGCACTCGATTCCGGCGCCTTGGCGGAGCTCGACGAGCTGCGCCTGTCCGACGTGGACAAAGCCCTCCCCTCCGCGGCGAACGGCCTGACCAAGACCGAGTTCCTGGCCACCCGGCCGAGGCTGTCCGCGTTCAGCACGCCGGTGATGGTCCTCGACGAGACGGCCATCGCCGGCAATCTCGACACCATGGCGGCCTGGTGCCGGGCGCACGGAGTCGACCTCGCCCCGCACGGGAAGACGACGATGTCTCCGGTGCTGTGGGACCGGCAGATCCGCAGCGGCGCGTGGGGGATCACGCTGGCGAACTTCGGTCAGCTCCGGGTGGCGGTGCGATTCGGCGCGCGCCGGGTGCAGATCGCGAACTCGCTCGTCGACCCGACCGCCCTCCGATGGCTGGCCGAGCAGATGGACGCGAACCCAGAACTCGAAGTCCTGATGTGGGCCGACTCCCCGCAGACGGTCGACGCGATGACCGCGGCGCTGGCGGGCGTCACGGTGGTCCGGCCGCTGCCCGTGCTCGTCGAACTCGGCGGAGCGGGAGGCCGCACCGGCGCCCGGTCGGTGGCCGAGGCCGTGGCGGTCGCCGAACGTATCGGCGAGAGCCCCGCACTGCGGTTGGCCGGCGTCTCCGGCTACGAGGGGGCACTCGCCCACGACGCGTCCGAGGACTCCCTCGCCCGGGTCCGGGCGTACCTCCGGTCGATGGCCGAGCTGCACCGCCGGCTCGAGGCCGACGGGCGTTACCCCGAGAGCCACGACGTCTACGTGACCGCCGGCGGCAGTGCCTATTTCGACGTGGTCGCCGAGGTACTCGCCGAACTCGCGGGCGGCAGAACCACAGTGGTGGTCCGCGCCGGCGCGTACATCATCCACGACGACGGCTTCTACACCGGGATCACCCCGTTCGCCCGCGCCCGAGACGAGCAGGGGCGTCGCCTCACGTCGGCGATGCACACGTGGGCCCGGGTGGTGTCCCGCCCCGAGCCGGGCCTCGCCCTGCTCGACGCAGGCAAACGCGACGTCCCGTTCGACGAGGGACTCCCCACCGCGCAGGCCGTCGCCGGCGCGCTCGGGGCGGCGCCGCGCCCGCTCGTCGGCGCCGAAGTGACCGCCGTCAACGACCAGCACGCGTTCCTCCGGCTCGATCCCGCACGACCCGAACACGATCTGCGCGTCGGCGACGTCGTCCGGCTCGGCCTCTCCCACCCGTGCACCGCGTTCGACAAGTGGCGCTGGATACCCGTCGTCGGCGACGACTCCGACGACCCCGTCGTCGTCGACCTGATCCGCACCTTCTTCTGATCCCCGGCCGAGGACTCACACCATGACCACTCTGATCCGTTCCGCCACCGTCGTCGACGGGTCGGAGGCGCCGAGGTACCGCGCCGACGTGCTCGTCGACGGAGACCGGATCGCCGAAATCCGGCCCGCGGCAGATCAGTCCGCGTCCGCGCTCCCCGCCGCGGATCGTGTGATCGACGCCGACGGCCTGGTGCTCGCACCCGGATTCATCGACATGCACGCCCACTCGGACCTGCAGATCCTGCTGAACCCCGAGCACCCGTCGCGGATCACGCAGGGGGTCACCACCGAGGTACTCGGCCAGGACGGACTGTCCTACGCACCCGTCACCGACGACGTCCTCGCCGTGGTCCGGCGCAAGATCGCCGGATGGAACACCGATCCCGAGGGCTTCGACTTCTCCTGGCGGAGCGTGGGCGAGTATCTCGACAGGCTCGACCGCGGGATCGCGACCAACGTCGCGTATCTCGTCCCGCACGGGGTGGTGCGGGCGTTGGTGGTGGGCTGGGACGATCGCCCGGCGACGGCGCCGGAGATCGAACAGATGCAGCGGATCGTGGCGCAGTCCATGGTGGAGGGCGCCGTCGGGTTGTCCGCGGGGCTGACCTACACGCCGGGGATGTACGCGGACAACGAGGAGTTGCTGGCACTGTGCCGGACCGTCGCCGAATACGGCGGCTACTTCTCGCCGCACCACCGGTCGTACGGCGCCGGCGCCATGGAGGCCTATGCCGAGATGGTGGACCTGACGTCGCGGGCCGGGTGCGCGCTGCATCTCGCCCATGCCACGCTGAACTTCGGACCCAACAAGGGCCGCGCCCCGGAACTGCTGGCCCTGCTCGACGCCGCCGAATCCGCCGGCGCGGACATCAGCCTCGACACCTACCCGTATCTTCCCGGCGCCACCACGCTGTCGGCGATCCTGCCCAGCTGGGCATCGGCGGGCAGTATGGAACAGACCCTCGACCGGCTCCGGGATCCGGTTGCCCTCGAACGTATCCGGGAGCATCTCGAGGTCACCGGATCCGACGGCTGCCACGGCGTGATCGCCGAGTGGCACACCCTCGAGATCAGCGGGGTGCAGAATCCCGAACTCGACGCCTACGTCGGGAAGACCGTCGCCGACATCGCTGCCGAGGAGAACCGCGACCCCTTCGACGTGTGCATCGACATCCTGGTCCGCGACCAACTCGGCAGTGGCATCCTGCAACACGTCGGGCACGAGGAGAACGTGCGCGCGATCATGCAGCACCCCCGGCACACCGGCGGCAGCGACGGACTGCTGGTCGGCGCGAAACCGCACCCCCGCGGGTGGGGAACGTTCGCACGCTACCTCGGGCACTACAGCCGCGACCTCGGGCTGATGTCCCTGGAAGAGTGCGTCGGTCACCTCAGCGGCCGCGCCGCGACGCGGTTGCGTCTCGTCGACCGCGGCTTCGTCCGCCGCGGCTACGCCGCCGATCTGGTGCTGTTCGATCCGGACACGGTCGGCGACACCGCGACGTATGCCCGGCCGCGTCAGGCTGCGACCGGTTTCTCTCACGTATTCGTCCGCGGCCGCCTCGCCCTCGAGGACGGCCGCCTCACCGGCGCGACCGCCGGAAGAGCGTTGCGCCGCGAAGTAGGAGGAGCAGTCCGATGACCGAGATCGACATTCTGCGGGCCGACCGGGTCCTGACGGTGGTGCGTGCGGAGACCATCCCCGATGCCACCGACCTGTGCCACGCGCTCGCCGAGGGCGGGATCCGGACGGTCGAGTTGACGTTCACCACCCCCGACGTCCTCCATCACCTCGGCCGCGCCGCCGACGCCGCCGCCGCGGCGGGCAGCATCCTCGGCGTCGGGACCGTGATGACCGGCGATCAGGCCGCGGCCGCGATCGACGCCGGCGCCCGGTTCCTCGTCACCCCCGGCATCCGCCCGGACGTCGCGAAAGTCGCCACGGGACGGTCGATTCCCGTCTTCCTCGGCGCGTTCACCCCCACCGAGGTGGCCATGGCCGTCGACCTCGGATCCGCCGCGGTCAAGATCTTCCCCGCCAAGCGACTCGGCCCCGACTACCTGTCGGACCTGCACGGCCCGTATCCCGGCGTGGAACTCCTGCCGTCGGGTGGGATCAACGATTCCAACGCCCGGCAGTTCCTCGACGCCGGCGCACTCGCCGTGTGCGCGGGCACCAGCGTCGTCCCACCGTCCAGCATCGCCGCTGGCAACTGGACCGACATCACCGACCGCGCCCGCGCGTTCGTCACCGCGCTCTCGGCCTGAGCACCCTTCCCCTTCTCCCTGGAGACGCAATGACGTCGTTCGTCGACTGGCTGCAGCACGACACAGCCGGACTCCTCACTCTCGCAGCGATATCCATCGCCGTGCTGCTGGTCCTCATCATCAAACTCAAGCTCGAGCCGTTCATCGCGCTGATCGTCGTCGGCGTCGGTGTCGCACTCATCGCGGGAGTGTCGGTGGTCGAACTGGTCGGCACCCCGACGTCGGCGGCCGACTCGATCCTGGAGAAGGGGTTCGGCGGAATCCTGGGGCACATCACCCCGATCATCGGCCTGGGCACCGTCCTCGGCGCGATGATGGAACGCTCCGGCGGCGCCGACGTCCTGACCGAACGACTACTGAAGTTGTTCGGGCCCAAGGGTGCACCGCTGGCGATGGGTGTCACCGGTCTCGTGCTCGGCATCCCGGTCTTCTTCGACATCGGCATCTTCATCCTCGCCCCGCTCGTGTACGTGGCGGCCAAGCGCGGAGGCAAGTCGCTGGTGCTGTATGCGATGCCGATGCTCGCCGGCCTGTCCATGACGCACGCGTTCCTGCCCCCGCACCCGGGCCCCGTCGCCGCGGCCGGTCTGCTGCACGTCGACATGGGCTGGATCATCATCATGGGTCTCGCGTGCGGTATCCCCGCCTGGTTCGTCAGCGGCGTCGTCTGGGGTAGCTGGATCGGCAAGCGGGTGATCATCGAGGTCCCGGACGAGTTCATCCCGGAGGAGAAGGAAGCGGACTTGAACCCGCCGCCGCTCTGGCTGATCTCGTTCATCATCCTCGTGCCGATGGTGCTGATCCTCGGCGCGACGGTCGGCAACGTCGTCCTCGAAGAAGGCTCGACACTGCTGTCGGTGCTGATCTTCCTCGGCACCCCCACGATCGCACTGACCATCGCCGTGCTGCTGGCGCTGTACCTGCTCGGGACCCGGCGCGGAATCACGGCGCAGGAGATCGGCGCGATGTCGGCGGCCGCACTGAAACCGGTCGGCATGATCCTGCTCGTCGTCGGTGCGGGCGCATTCTTCGGCGCGGTGCTGCGGGCCACCGGAGTCGGGCAGGCCCTCGCCGACTCGATGGACGCACTCGGACTCCCGGTCATCCTGTCCGCGTACCTGATCAGCTGCGCCCTCCGCATCGCCCAGGGTTCGGCGACCGTCGCCATTGTCACCACCGCGGGCGTCATCGAACCGTCGATCGCAGCCGGAAACTACTCGTCCCCGCAGATCGCCCTGATCGTGATCGCCGTGTCTGCCGGATCCATCATCGCCAGCCACGTCAACGACGGCGGATTCTGGATCGTGTCACGGTATTTCAACATGTCGGTGAAAGACACTCTGAAGACGTGGACGGTGCTCGAGACCATCCTGTCGGTCGTCGGCTTCGCGGTGGCCTCGTTGATCTGGGTGCTCGTCTAACCGACGGAATCCGCGTCGCGCAGCACCCGCGCGGCCCCGGCGAACGTCCGCACGCGCGCGTCGTCCCACACGTGGGCGGGCACACCGCCGCCCAGCAGGGTGCGGACAAGCGCGGGGTCGTCGCCGATCGGCACGTCGCTGCCCGCGATCACGATGTTGCCGTAGCGGCGTCCCTTCAGCATCGCGGGATCGGCGATGATCGTGGTGTGCGGGAACACGCTCCCGATGGTCGCCGCCTCCCGGCGCGCGAGGACGAGGTCGCGGGTGTCTCCGCAGTTCACCGCGTAGATCCCGCCGGGTGCCAGCACCCGGCGCACGTGCCCGGTGAACTCCGTGGTCGTCAGCGACGCCGGGGTCGTGTTGCCGGCGAACACGTCGCGGACGATCAGGTCGCGGCTCGACTCCGTCAACGTCTCGGTGACCGCCCGCGCCTCCCCCACCCGCAGTCGCAGCAGCGGGGCCCGCGGCAGGTCGAACCAGTCACGGACCAGTTCGGCGAGCCTGCCGTCGAGTTCGACCACCACCTGCCGGGCGTCCGGATAGCGGGCGGCGAGATGTCGGGCGAGCGAGCAGGCGCCGCCCCCGAGGTGCAGGGCCCGCACCCGCCGATCCATGCCCCAGTGCGAGGCGACCAGTTCGGCGATCCACCGCATGTACTCGAAATCCAGGCGAGCGGGGTCCGACACGTCGATGTGGGAACTCTCGACGCCGTTCACCTTCAGCACCCAGCCGTGCGGGTTGAGGTTGTCCACGGCGAGTTCGCACGTGCCTGTGTCGATGGGGTACACACCGGGCACGGGACCCCCGTCGGATGTCCGCGCAGCCCGACCACCGCGCTGCCTGCCCATCGTCCGTCTTCCCTACTGCTCGCGCCGCCCACTCGCGTCTGCTGCGAGAATCGTCCTCCCACGATACCGGCCCGCCACGCGGGTGCCCTACCGTGGAGATGCGCACGAGAAGGGAAGACGATGGAACCTCAGGAAGTCGACTTCGCGCACACCGAAGGCGCTGCGAAGCGGCGACGCGAGAAGGCGATGGGACTCGCGCGGTACGTGTGGGATCGCGGGATCAGTGGCCAGGAACTGCTCGACCTGACCGACAGCACGCTGCGCAAACTCGCCCAGGCGGCCGGGTCCAACCCGCCGAGCACCATGGAGACGTGGCTGACCGTGGTCGAACTGCTCGACCAGAAGACGGCCTGGGCGCAGCGCCACCCCGACCATCCCGCCGCCACCCCGGCGCACCGCGACGAGAAGATCATGTGGGTGACGCCGCCGGTCCAGCCCTGGACGTGACCGCCCCCGTGAGTACTTGTTAACCGCCGGCGGTTAACAAGCACTCACGGCAGCTCGAGTATTCGGTCGTCGGACTCCCCCGGATCGCCGCGGCCGTCGCGGTTGCTGGTGCTGAACCAGACGGCGCCGTCCGGTGTCGCGACGACGGTCCGCAGCCGCCCGTATTCGCCCTCGAACAGCGACTGCGGTTCACCGAGTGCACCGTCTGCGCCCACGGGGATCCGCCACAGTCGTTCGCCGCGCAGCGCCGCGACCCACAGCGCGCCGTCGTGGAAGGCGAGACCGGACGGGGACGCTTCGCCGGTGGACCATTGGACCACCGGGTCGACGAAGCCCGCCTCCCCCGCCCGCCCCTCTACCTCCGGCCATCCGTAATTGGCGCCGGGTTCGATCAGGTTCAGCTCGTCCCAGGTGTTCGCGCCGAACTCGGTGGCCCACAGCCTGCCTGCGTCGTCCCACGCGAGGCCCTGCACGTTGCGGTGCCCGAGTGACCACACGGGTGATCCGGGAGTCGGATTGTCGGCCGGGATCGATCCGTCGGGGTCGATGCGCAGGATCTTCCCGCCGAGCGAGGACGGGTCCTGGGCGCGCGGCCGGTCGCCGGCTTCCCCGGTGGCGACGTACAGTTTGCCGTCCGGGCCGAACGCGATCCGGCCGCCGTCGTGGATCGATCCGGCCGGGATGCCGGTGAGGATCGGGGCCGGCTCGCCGAGGCCGTTGCCGTCGAAGCGCAGGGAGACCACCCGGTTGTCGTCGCCGGTGGTCAGGTACGCGTAGATCGTCCGATCCGTCGCGTAGTTCGGCGAGACGGCCAGGCCCAGCAGTCCCGATTCGCCCTGCGCCGACACACCGGGCACCTCGCCGATCACGGTGGCGCTCCCGTCCGCCTGCAGGTGCCGGATGGCGCCGCTGTCCCGTTCCGCGATCAGCGCCGTCCCGTCCGGCAGAAACGCTATCCCCCACGGCACGTCGAGATCGGACGCGACCACGGCAGGCTCGCCGGCGGACGGCGCGGCGGCCACGCTGGTCGGCGACACCTGCGCCGAACTCCCCTCGGACTGGCAGGCCGCGCACGCGACGACCACCAGTGCCGCGGTGGCCGCGAAAAGTCGCTGTCCCATGGATGTCCTCCCGTCGCGCGACCGCACTCTGTCCATACTCCCCCAGGTGAGTGGCAAAGTGTCCCTGCGCACGCAATGCCACTCACGTGGGGCTGCGGGTGCTTAGACTCGACGTCATGGCCACGTCTTCCCGAGCCGGTAGGACCACGGTGATCGATGCCCGACGTTCGGCCGGGAAGGCCGCACGCGAACAACTCTCCCGCAAGGCGCAGGGTGCATTCGCCCTTCCGGAGCGCGACCCGGTGGCGGTGATCGAAGCGCAGAACACCACCCGGCTGCAGACCCTGGTGCCGATCCGGGTCGGACGGATGCTCGAATCACCGTTCGCGCTGTACCGCGGTTCGGCCGCGATGATGGCGCACGACCTCGCCGACTCACCGGTCACCGGATGCCAGGTCGTCGCGTCCGGCGACGCGCATCTCGCGAATTTCGGGTTGTTCGCCTCACCGGAACGCCGAATGCTGTTCGACCTCAACGACTTCGACGAGGCCTATCCGGCGCCGTGGGAGTGGGACGTGCGCCGGCTCGCCGCGAGCGTGTGGATCCACGGGCGCGCCAACTCGTACACCGAGGCGCAGTGCGCCGACTCCACCGGCGCCGCCGTCCGCTCGTACCGCAACACCCTGAGGACGCTGTTCCGGCTGACCGCCACGGAGCGGTACTACTTCCAGGAGGAGACGGACGTCCTCGAGCACGACCCGCGCGGGAAGCAGCAGCAGATCCGGGCGATCACCGAGAAGGCACGCAAACGGACGTCCGAACAGGTCCTCAGGAAACTCACCACGATGGAGGAGGACGGCAGGCCGCACATCGTCGACCAGTTCCCCGTCATCCGGCATTCGACGAACTACGACCTGGGCCGCATCACCGAGTTGTATCTCCTGTATCTCGACACGCTGCGCGCCGACATTCGACTGTTGCTGTCGCAGTACGAGGTGGTCGACTACGCGATGCGCATCGTGGGTGTGGGCAGCGTCGGAACTCGCTGCTGGTTGCTGCTGCTGCAGGGCCCGGCCGGTGAGCCGCTCTTCCTGCAGGCCAAGGAGGCACCGCGGTCGGTGCTGGAGACGCACGGGAAGGTCGCGGCCGCACCGGACTCGATCATTCGCGCGGTCGCGGAGAACGGCCAGGGCTCCCGCGTCGTCGGCGCGCAGCGCATTCTCCAGGCCCAGTCCGACCCGTTTCTGGGGTGGGTGCGCGACGTCGAGGGCGACGACGGACGCCGGCGCGACTTCTACCTGCGGCAGTTCCGCGACATGAAGGGGTCCGTCGACTTGCAGACCCTGGAACCGGCGCAATCGGTGAGGTACGCGGCGCTGTGCGGCACGATGCTGGCCCGCGCGCACAGTCAGAGCCCCGGATCGGCGTTCGTCGCGGGGTATCTCGGCAACGGGGACACGTTCGATCTGGCGATCACCGCCTGGGCCCGCCTGTATGCGGACCAGTCCGAGAAGGATCACGACGCGCTGCGGGCGGCGGTGAAGGCGGGGCGGCTTCCCGCGGAGACCGGTCTGTAGACCGGTACCATGACGGCGTGTGCGAAACAGGTGGCTACTGAGGTGGCCGAGCAGCCGGCATCGGGTGAACGGTACTTTCTGGAGTCCCTGGACCGCGGACTGAGCGTCCTCGAATGCTTCGACGAGCAGCACCGGGAGCGCACGCTGAGCGAGGTGGCGCAGAGCGTCGGGATCACCCGCTCCACGGCGCGACGCATTCTGCTCACCTTGGTGGACAAGGGTTTCCTGCGTCTCGACGGCCGCAACTTCTCGCTCACGCCCCGGGTGCTGCGGTTCGGTTTCTCGTATCTCGCCGCGCTGCGACTGCCGCAGGTCGCCGATCCGCACATCGAGGCTCTCGCGAAGGAACTGGGCGAGACCATCTCCGTCACCATCCTCGACGGCCCCGACGTGGTGTACGTGGCGCGGGTCCGCTCACCCCGGATCATCCGCATCTCCATCACCGTGGGCATGCGGTTCCCCGCGTACGCGACGTCGACGGGGCGGGTGCTGCTGGCGGGACTGCCGGCCGACGCCCTCGACGACTATCTGAAGACCACCACGTTCCAGTCGTTCACCCCGCAGACGATCTCGGACGTCGGCCAACTGCGCACCGCGGTCGGGCAGGTCGCCGCGGACGGCTGGTCGATGTCGGAGAACGAACTCGAGGTCGGCATCCGCGGCGCGGCCGTTCCCATCCGCGATCGGACGGGCGCCGTGGTCGCCGCCCTCAACTCCTCGCTGCAGGGCACCCAGTACACACGCGACGACGTCGAGGCGACGGTGGTGCCGAAACTCGTCGCGACGGCGGAGCGGATCGGGTCCGACCTGTCGCTGGGCTGACCGCCTACGCGGCGCGCCGGGACTGCTGCTCGACGAGCGCCAGCACGTGCGCGTACATGCGCTCGAAATCCGGTGTGACACCGGTGAACAGCTGGAACGCGTCGGCGGCCTGGAAGACGTTCATGCCTGCACCACCGAGGGTGGGCGCACCGAGCGCGCGGGCCGCCCGGGTCAGGGGTGTCTCGATCGGCCGGTAGATCACGTCGGCGACCCACAGGTCGGGGCGCAGCAGGTCCACGGGCACCGGGGTGCCGGGGAATCCGACCATGCCGATGGGTGTGGCGTTGATCAGACCGGACGCGTCCGCGAGCGGCCCGGCAATCTCCGACGCCGGAACCGCGTCGACGACGCTGCCGGGAAACAATTTTCGCATCGTGTCTCGGCAGTGTTCGGCGCGGTCGAGGTCGACGTCCGTCACGGTGAGGTGCCCGGCGCCCCGGGTGAGCGCCGAGTAGGCGACGGCGACTCCGGCGCCGCCCGCCCCGATCTGCACCACCCGGTCGAGGCTCGCACCCGGCAGTTCGCGGCCCAGGCTGCTGCCGAACCCGGTCCAGTCCGTGTTGTGCCCGACGGCCCTGCCCGCGGTGAACACCACGGTGTTGACGGCCTCGAGTCGCGCGGCGTCCGGCGACAATTCGTCGAGGTGGGCCATCACCTGCTGCTTGTACGGGTGGGTGACGTTGAGCCCGTCGAACCCCCACTGCCGTGCGAGGTCGATGATGCCCTCGACGCTGGCGGCCGCCCCGTGCAGACGCTCGAGGTCGAGGAGGCGGTACACGTAGTTCATGCCCTGCGCGCGCCCTTCGGCCTCGTGCAACGTGGGCGAGAACGACCCGTCGATCCCGTCTCCGATGAGTCCGCAGAGCACCGACTGTGCAGCCATGACCGTCACCTCCTCGTCTACCGGCTCAGTGCGCGTTCTCGAGCTTCGCGGCCGTGTCGGCGTCCGCGGCGTCGGCACTCGAATCGGGCTGCAGTCGCCACGCGATCAGGGCGCTGACGACGCAGCCGCCTGCCAGGTACACGGCCACGAGGTGCCAGGACCCACCGCTCGCGGTGACGAGGGCCGCCGCGATGAACGGGGTGAAGCCGCCGCCGATCGCGCTGGCCACCTGGTACCCGACGCCCGCACCGCTGTACCGGTACTCCGCACCGAACATCTCGGTGAACAGCGGCTGCTGCACGCTGACGACCATGTCGTGGGAGATGTTGACGAGGAGCACGGCCAGGATGACGGTGCCGATCATCGATCCGTGCTCGAGGAAGATGAAGAACGGGAACGCGCACACCGCGCCGATCAGCGCGCCGAGGATGTAGACGCGGCGCCGGCCGTGCTTGTCGGACAGCCAGGCGAACAGCGGGATGGTGCCGATGCCCACGGCGCCGACGAGCAGACCGACGTTGAGCATGAAGTTGCGCTCCATCCCCAGTTCCTGCGTGGAGTAGCTGAGAGCGAACGTGGTCACGATGTACATGGAGAACAGTTCGGCGAACCGCAGGCCGATGATCTGGAGGAACGCCTTCGGGTGGTTGCGCAGAGCCTCGACGAGCGGGATTCGCTTCTTTTCCTGTGGGCACTCCTCCTCGACCTTCTCGACCTTTTCGACGAATTCGGGGCTCTCCTGGACTCCGGCGCGGATCCACAGACCGATTCCGACCAGGACGACGCTGGCGATGAACGGAACACGCCAACCCCACTGGCTGAACGCGTCCTCGGTGGTCAGGTTGCTCATGAGCATGACGAATCCGGTGGCGAGGATGAGGCCGACCGAGTACCCGACCTGCACGCCGCTGCTGTAGAACGCCTTCTTCTTCGGCGGCGCGCTCTCGACGGCCATCAGCGCGGCTCCACCCCACTCGCCGCCGACGGCGAAGCCCTGGATGGCGCGCAGCGTGACGAGCAGGATCGGCGCCCACCAGCCGATCGACGCGAAGGACGGCAGCAGTCCGATCAACGCGGTGCTCGTGCCCATGATCAGCACGGTGAGGATCAGCATCCGCTTGCGTCCGATGCGGTCGCCGTAGTGGCCGAATACCACGCCGCCGAGCGGCCGGAACAGGAATCCGACGCCGAACGTCGCGAACGCGGCGAGCGTTCCGATCGCCGGGCTGACGTTCGGGAAGAACTCCGAGTTGAAGACCAGTGCCGCGACCAGCCCGTAGAGCAGGAAGTCGTACCAGTCGATGACCGCGCCGACGAAGCTGCTCAGCGCTGCTCTTCGCGCCTGCTTCTCGGCCGCCGGGGTGAAGGCGTGATCGCTCATTCCGATGTCCCGTCTAGGTTGATGCCGGACCAGTGTGTTCGTATGCCGAACGGGTGTCCGCTGGTTGAATAATGTGACGGTAGCCATAGCGTTTCCGCGTTGTCAAGACAGTCCAGATGCGTGGTACTGCCGTTTCGTCTATCTGGGCCGCTCCGCATTCGCCGAATCGGCGGTTCCGCGGTCGCCGCGACTCGTCCACACTTTCTCAAATCAGCGACGCACATCACATCCGGAGTAGCGCCGAAGGGATTTCTCCATGTCAGGAACCACCGATCCGCAGCTTCAGCACACGCTGAAGAAGCGGCACCTCTCGATGATCGCTATCGCGGGGGTGATCGGAGCAGGCCTCTTCGTGGGCTCCGGGGTCGCGATCCGCGAGACGGGCCCAGGCGTTCTGGTCGCCTACGCACTCGCCGGCATCGTCGTCATCCTCGTGATGCGCATGCTCGGCGAGATGTCGACCGCCAACCCCGAGACCGGGTCGTTCTCCGCGTACGCGGACCAGGCGATCGGCCGCTGGGCGGGCTTCAGCATCGGCTGGCTCTACGCCTGGTTCTGGATCATCGTCCTCGGCATCGAGGCGACAGCGGGCGCCGTCATCATGAACCGGTGGATCCCCGACGTCCCGCAGTGGAGTTGGGCACTGATCCTGATGGTGCTGCTCACGCTGACGAACATCGCGTCCGTGAAGTCGTTCGGCGAGTTCGAGTTCTGGTTCGCGTCGATCAAGGTCGCGGCGATCGTCATCTTCCTGGGGCTCGGCATCCTCGCGATCTGCGGGTTCCTGCCCGGTGTCGAAGCACCCGGACTCACCAACCTCACCGGGCACGGCGGGTTCTTCCCCAACGGGGCCGGTGCCGTGTTCGCGGCGGTGCTCGTGGTCGTGTTCTCCTTCTTCGGCGCCGAGATCGCCACCATCGCGGCCGGTGAATCCGCGAACCCCGTCGCTGCGGTGCGCAACGCCGTGCGGTCCGTCGTGTGGCGCATCCTCATCTTCTACATCGGGTCGATCGCCGTCGTCGTGACGCTTCTCCCCTGGGACGACGCCTCCGTCGCGCTGAGCCCGTACGTCGCGGTCATGGATTCGTTCGGCATCCCGGCGGCAGGCAACATCATGGACGTCGTCGTGCTCACGTCGGTGCTGTCCTGCCTGAACTCCGGCCTGTACACGGCGAGCCGCATTATCTTCTCGCTCTCCCGCCGCGGCGACGCCCCGGCCTCGCTGGCGAAGATCGGTTCGTCCGGCGTCCCGCGTCAGGCCGTGCTCGTCTCGACGGTCGTGGGATTCCTGACCGTGGGCCTGAACTACCTGTACCCGGACACCGTGTTCCTGTTCCTCGTCAACTCGTCGGGCGCGATCGCCCTGTTCGTGTGGCTGGCGATCTCGGTGTCACAACTGCGCATGCGGCGCCGGCTCGAGGCGGAAGGCAAGGACCTGACGCTGAAGATGTGGCTGTTCCCGTATCTGACGTGGTGCACGATCGCCGCCATCATCGCGCTCTGCATCGGCATGCTCGTGCTGCCGGAGACCAGGAGCCAGATGTACGTCTCGATGGGCCTCGCCGTCGTGGTAGTCGGAATCGGGATCTACCGTCAGCGGACCCGTCAGGCCGGCGACGCGGCTCCGGATCCCACGACCTCCGGCGAAGAATCGGTCGACGCCCTCCGCCCCTGAGCCCGGTCCGCGCGTTCGCATAACGAACAGTAGTGCGCTCACTGAACTCGGCGTACAGTCCCGCCGAGGGAAGGCCGGACTCACCGGCCCCAGGAAGGACCGAAGCTCATGAGGTGGGCGATTCTCGGCGCGAGCAACATCGCTGCCACCCGCGTTCTCCCCGCGCTGCGCGAGTGCGGGGAGACCGCGGCAGTCGTGCTGAGCGGTGACGCGGCGCGCGCGGAGGACTACCGGCGGACCCACGACATCGAGTCCGCCACCGGCGACCTGCGCGAGGCGGTGGTCGGGGACGTCCAGGCCGCCTACGTCTCGTCGACCAACGACAAGCACTTCGACCACGCCATGGCCGCGATCGACGCGGGCCTGCACGTGCTGTGCGAGAAACCGCTGTCGTTCGACGTCACTCAGGCGCAGAAGATGGTCGACGCGGCCGCATCCGCGGGGGTCGTGTTCGCGACCAACCATCACCTCCGCGCCCACCCCGTTCACCGTGCGGCGCGAAAGTTGCTGGCCGAGGGCGCGATCGGCGACATCCTCTCCGTACGCGTGAACAACACCATCCTGCTGCGCCAGGCCCTGCGTGGGTGGCGCCTCGACGGCGTCGGCGGCGGCGTCGTCCTCGACCTCGCGGTGCACGACATCGACACGCTCCGCTTCGTCACCGGGATGGAACCGACCACGGTCACGGCCGTGGGTGTATGCCAGGGGCTCGGTGACGGTCCGGCGGATGCCGCGATGACGAGCGGCGTCCTCGGCACGAACACCCTGTTCTCGCTGCACGACGCGTACACGGTCCCCGGTGGCGTCACCGGATTCGAGATCCACGGAACGTCGGGCACTCTCGTCGCCGCAGACTGCATGCGCCCCGATCCCACCGGGACGCTGCGCATGATCACGAACGGGCACGACACGGCCGTCCCGCTCGAGGCCGTCGACAACCTGTACGCGCCGGGGATCCGGGCGTTCGTCGACGCCGCCCGCGGGGTCGGTGAACCCGTGGCGACAGGACACGACGGGCTGCGTTCGGTGACCGCCGCGCTGGCGATCCTGCAGTCGATCGAGGAGGGACGGACGGTCCGCCTGTGAGGACAGCCAGCTACATGATCAGCCCGCTGGGCCGACGCCGCAGCGGCGACGGTTCCTGCACCGGCATCGAATTCGGCGGGACCGGGTAGGGCGCACCGGCGTTGAGCGTTCCCGCGGCCACGTTCGGCCCGCACTGGGCGATCGCCGCCTGCAGGCGTGGCCCGGGGTCGGTCATCGCGGGAACACCGGCGTTCGGTGCCGACGAGAAGTCGAATGCGGACGTCATGTCGCCGACGGCGCCGCGGCGCCACTCGGTGAGATTGGGGACGGGCACGCCGAACCGCTTCTCGAGCAGGCGCAATTGCGACGTGTGGTCGAACGTGTCGGACGCGACGAGTCCGCCGCGACTGTACGGCGAGATGATCAGCGACGGCACCCGGAACCCGAGTCCGATCGGACCCGGATTGTTCTCGCTCTCCGACACCGTGTTCAACGGGACCGTCAGGTATTCGCCCGGTGTGCCCGGCGGCGGTGTCGGCGGGGTGACGTGGTCGAAGAAGCCGCCGTTCTCGTCGTAACTGATGATCAGCGCCGTCTTCTCCCAGATCGCCGGGTTGGACGTGAGGATGTCGAGCACCTCGACGATCCCGACCGCGCCCGCGGCCGGGGGCAGCGCCGGGTGCTCGCACGTGAAGATGTTGGGGACGATCCAGGACACCGCGGGCAGGGTGCCGTTCGCGACGTCGGCCCGGAAGTCGTTCGGGTACGTCGGATCGAGGCCGCGGCGGGCGAGTTCCGAATTCGGGTCGCTGTATTGCGTGAAGCAGCCGAGCATCCCGTCGAGCGCGACACTCGACACCGGTCCGAGGTCCTTGTTCGCGTACACCTTCCAGCTGACGCCGGCCTCCTGCAGGTTCTCCGGATACGTGCGCCAGGAGTAGGCGAACCTCGGGATCACGGTCGGCGTCTCGACGAGCGGACCGCCCGCCAGCCCGTCCGGGTCGATCGTTCCCGTCATCCAGTACAGCCGGTTCGGGTCCGTGGGCCCGAGCACCGAGCAGAAGTAGTGGTCGCAGATCGTGAAGGCGTCGGCGAGGTCGTAGTGCACGGGGATGTCGGCCCGCGTGTAGTAGCCCATCGTGGCGGGACCGTTGAGCGGCCCCTCGTGCGCGATGTGCACCGGCATCCACCGGTCCATCGCGCCGCCGTTCCACGCGTCGTGCTGCGGACCCCACGAATGGGTGGGGTCGTTGATGCATTCGCCGTCGAGGTGCGTGCCCTGCGTCGTGTCGAGCCGGAACGGGTTGAGAAACCCGGTCGGCGTCGGCCCGACGCCCGGCGTCCAGCCGAACTGCTGCCACGCCGGTGACGGGTCGTCGAAGCCGCGCACCCCCGACAGCGTGCCGTAGTAGTGGTCGAACGAGCGGTTCTCCTGCATGAGATAGACGAAGTGCTCGATGTCGTTCAGCGACCCGCTGCCACCCGGATCCTGCGCGTACGCCCGGTCGATCACCGGGCCGGCCCACGAACTGAGGAATGCGGCGCCACCGGCCGCTGCGGCGGAGGCGAGGAACTTGCGGCGTGAGATGTCCGATGCCGGGGTCACGGATGGTGACGCTAGTCGCTGCGGACTTCGCCCGCCCGGTGAATGCGCAGGTTGCCCTACTGCGGGCCCACCGGCACATCACCTTCCAGCGTGATGCGGTGCATGACGCGGTGCTGGGTTCCGTAGTCGCGGTTCGCGTAGTGCGCGGTGCTGCGGTTGTCCCACAGCACGAGGTCGCCGAGGCGCCAGCGGTGCCGCACGACGTGCTCCGGTTTGGTGAGGTGTGCGTACAGGAAGTCGAGGATGCCCCGGCTCTCCGCCTCGGACACTCCGGCGATGTGGGACGTGAAGCCCGGGTTCACGAAGATGCCCTTGCGGCCCGTTTCCGGGTGTACCCGCACGACGGGATGCTCGACGGGCACGAGTGCCGTGACTTCCTCACCGTCCCAGATGTTTCCCTTGCCGCCGCGCTTCTGCGCGAGGTAGTACCCGAATTCGCGGTTGCCGTCGTGCACCGCGGTCAGCTGGTCGATCATCTGCCGGATCGGCAGCGACAGCGACTCGTACGCCAGTTGGCTGTCGGCCCAGTTGGTGTCGCCGCCGTGCGGTGGGAGGACGACAGGACGGAGGATCGACCCGAGCGGTGGCCGCTTCATGAACGTGACGTCGGTGTGCCACACGTCGGCGAAACCGTTGTCCTGGCTGTCGAGCGCGTACACCTCCCGGGCGACGTTGCCGCTGTCGTGGACGGGGTGGCCCGCGGTCAGCTGACCGAGCCGGCGACCGAACTCGATGTGGCCCGCGTCGTCGAGCGACTGGCCCCGCAGGACCAGCACCTTGTGCTCGGTCAACGCCGACCGGATCGCGGCCACCTCGGCGTCGGTGGCGGACGCGACGTCCAGTCCGATGATCTCGGCCCCGAACGACGGGCCGAACTTGTCGAGCGTCAGCGACGCAGTCCTGGCTTCGAATGCAGTGCTCATGATGTCTTTCCGCGAAGGTGGATCGTGCCTGGGTACGGGAGGACCGGCCCGGACCTGCGAACGCGGAGAAGGCGTGAGGAATTACCGGATGCCGGGGCTACCGAGGAATGGACAGCACGCGGTACGCGCGCCGGGGCCGTCAGCAACAACAGATGTTGGCGCACGTACGGCACAGGTCGACGGTCAGGCGTCGCACCAGGTGAGTCGTATGCACGACGCAATTCCTACCGGATGGGAGGGAAATGAGCAAGCTCGGGGCAATCGCGGGCGATCAGCTCCAGCGCGCCTGACCGCCGTCGAGCGGGATGGTGGCCCCGGACAGGTACCCGGCGTCGGGACCCACGAGGAAGACGACGGCGCGCCCAATGTCGCGTTCGCAGTCACCGATCCGGCCGAGCGGAATCGACTTCACGAACTCGGCGGCCTCCTCCGGGTTGGTCTCCGTCCACCACTTCAGCCCCGGTGACAGCGCGTGCGGCGCAATCGCGTTGACGCGGATGCCGTCGGGGCCCCATTCGCTGGCGGCGGTCCGGGTGAGCGAGCGCATCGCCTCCTTGGTGGCCGCGTACAGCCCGTACCCGCTCGTGTCCCAGCGCACCGCCGACGAACTGACGAGATTGATGATCGAGCCGCCGCCGCGCGCCTTCAGGTGCGGGTGGCACAGCTGCATCAGGAACAGGGTTGCCACCGGGCCGACGGCCATCGCCCGGTCGAGAAGCTTCGGCGTGATCTCCAGGAGCGGTCCGAGCGCGCTCGCGTTGGCGTTGTTGACGAGGATGTCGATCCCGCCGAACACGTCCACGACGCGGTCGACCATCGGTGCCAGCTGATCGCGCTTGCTGACGTCGCAGACGATCGGCTCGGCCACGCCGCCGAAGTCGGCGACGGCGGCGCACGTGTCGAGAAGTTTCGCCTCCGTGCGCCCGACCACCGCGATCCGCGCACCCTCCTTGGCCAGCGCGAACGCCATCCCGGCGCCCACGCCCTGCCCGGCGCCGGTGATCAGTGCGACCTTGCCGTCCAGCGTCCCCATCACGAGTCCCCTCGGTCCGATTGTGCGTCGGCTGCCCACCGGTTGGCCGTCAGCCGGAAGCTGGGAACGTCGGACAGCGACATCACCGCCTCGTACGTGCGCTCGTATCCGGTGTGGGCGATCCGCCACCGACCGTCCGGCCCGCGGACGTAGCGGTCGGAGTAGAACGCCGCCCCGCGCAGCACTGTGCCGTGTTCCGGGATCAGCACGGTGTCGGACAGGAACCACCGCCCCGTCGCCGTGTCCCCGTCGACGTCGATCTCCGGGTGACCGCAGTGATGCTCGGTGATGGTCTGCGGCCCCAGATTCGACTTCATGAACTCGACCAGCGCATCCCGCGACTCGAACGCGAGATGCTCGCCGTAGTTCGCCGTCGCGTCGGGAAGGAGCGTGTCGGCGAACTCGTCCCAGCACTTCGTGTCCAGGGCCCGCAGATACGTGTACTTGAGCCTGCTGATCGCGGCGACGGCCTCGAGATCCACGGCATTCACCCTTCGTCCACCCCCAAAACTGACACCTGTTCTACCACGGATCGGCAGGTGCCGGGGCGGACACGGGGATTTGCTATCTGCTGACGCTGCCCGCGACAGTCACCTGCTGACGCTGCCCGCGTCGACCGGCAGGGCGACCGCCGTGATGTACCGCGCCTCGTCCGACGCCAGGAACAGCGCGGCGTTGGCCACGTCGACCGGTTCGATCCAGGGAATCGGCAGCATGTTCATCGTCACCGCGGCCGCCGCGAACTCCTCGCGGGTGGGGTGCTCGAGGTCGGGCCGGAACGCCCGTCGCACCATGTCGTTCTGGATCATGTCCGTGTCGACGTTGGTGGGATGCACGCTGTTGACCCGCACCCGGTGCGGCGCGAGTTCCTTGGCCAGCGACCGCATCAGGCCCACCACCCCGTGCTTGGCCGCGGTGTAGTGGGCGACGCCGACGAGTCCGCGCAGACCGGCGATGGAACTCGTCAGGATCATCGCCCCGCCGCCCCGCTCGATCAGGTGCGGTGCCGCCGCCTTGCACGTCTGCCACACCCCCGTCAGGTTGACGTCGAGCATCGTCTGCCACGTCTCGGAGTCGAGTTCCAGCGCGGCACCCGACGACGTGATGCCCGCCGTGGCGCACACGAAGTCCAGCCCGCCCAGTTCCCCGGCCGCGGCCGTCACCGCGTCCGCGAGCGCCGTTCCGTCGCGCACGTCCACCTGCGCCGTCACGATCCGGCGGCCCGTGTCCCGGACCAGTTTCGCGGTCACCTCGAGGTCCTCCGGGCTCGCCGGCGGCGTCACCACCGTGCCGACCGGCCCGCACAGGTCGACGGCGACGACGTCCGCGCCCTCCTGCGCGAATCGCAGTGCCTGCGCCCGGCCGATCCCGCGCGCGGCACCGGTGACCAGGACGACTCTTCCGTTCACTCGACCTGTCATCTCTACACCTTCTGGGTCAGTCCGGCGTCGACCACGAGTTGTGTGCCGGTGATGTATCGCGATTCGTCCGAGGCGAGGAACAGCAGCGCGTTGCTGACGTCCCGCGAGTCCAGCCACGGAACGGGCAGGACATGGTTGGCCGCGAGGACGGGGACGACGTCCTCCCGGGTCGGGTTCTCGAGGTCCGGCCGCAGCCGCGCCATCGTCTCGGGGTTCAGGGTCATGCGGGTGCCGACGGCACCGGGGTGCAGCACGTTGACCCGGATGAACTGCGGTCCGAGTTCGTTGGCGAGGGTCCGCGCCAACCCGACCACCGCGGTCTTGGACGCCGAATAGTGAGCGGCCCCGGCCACCGCCTTGATGCCTGCGGTCGAACTGACGATCACGACGGAACCGCCGCCGTCGCGCATCGCCGGGACCGCGGCGGTCGCCGTGTTCCAGACGCCGGTGAGGTTGACGTCGAGCGACCGGTGCCAGATCTCGTCGTCGATCGTCCAGGCCGGGCCCGGGTTGTCGCAGACACCGGCGTTCGCGACGACCACGTCGAGGGGCCCCAGTTCCGCGACTCCGGCGTCGACGGCCGCTCGCAACGCCGACGGGTCCCGCACATCGGCGTGGGCCACGACCGCACGGCGTCCGAGTTCGACGACCAGCCTTCGGGTTTCGTCCAGATCGGCTGCGGCCGACGGAAGGTCGACGGCGACAACGTCGGCGCCCTCCTCCGCGAGCCGGACCGCGTGACTGCGTCCCATGCCGTTTCCGGCACCGGTGATGAAGGCGACCTTGCCTGCCATCCGTGACATCGGTTGTCCCCTCTAGTCCAGGCGGCCGGGGGTCGGGTAGCTGCGCAGGGAGAGCCCCACGCGCCCGTCCTCCACCGCGTCGTCGATCGATCCGCGGAGCGCACCGCAGGTGGGGACGAACATCGAGTGCTCCCCTTCCTGCGCACGCAGAGCGAATTCCGGGCAGGTCTGCTCGGCGTCGCCGAGCCACTGCACGCTCGTGTGCGCCTCGCTGTACTTCTCCACGAGCACCGCGTTACCGCAGCGCCGGCATTCGACGGGAAGCACTCAGCTCACCGCCCCTGCACTGGCTGCGGCGTGCCGTGCGCCGACCCAGCCGAACACCATCGCGGGTCCGATCGTCGCGCCGGCACCGGCGTAGTCGTTGCCCATCACCGACGCCGACGTGTTTCCGGTGGCGTACAGCCCGGGGATCGGTTCGCCGCTGCCACTCAGCACCTGACTGTGCTCGTTGCACACGAGCCCGCCCTTGGTGCCGAGGTCGCCGGCCTCCATCCGCACCGCGTAGTACGGGGCCTTGTCCACCTCGTCCAGGGTCGGGTTGGGCAGTCGCGGGTCGCCGTAGTACCGGTCGTACGCGCTGTCGCCACGACCGAAATCGGCGTCGACGCCCGCCCGGGCGAACCCGTTGAACCGTGCGATCTCAGCGGACAGCGCGTCGGCGGGAATGCTCATCTGCTGCGCCAGTTCCCCGAGGGTCTCCGCGCGCAGCATCAGGCCCGTCTCGAACCATTCCGCCGGGAACTTCTGCCCGGGCATCACACCACCGAACTGGTAGCGGCTCTTGGCCTTCGAGTCGAACACGAACCACACCGGGTCGTGCCCGCCGGCGATCTGGTCGTGGACGAACGACACGTACGGGGACGCCTCGTTGGTGAACCGCTTGCCGTTCTGGTCGACGATCAGCGACGGCGGGATCGACCGCTCCGACACCAGGACGTGCATGATGCCGTCCGGCCGCCGGAACGACGGCATCCACCAGGCGTCGTCCATCAGGTCGACGGCGGCGCCGACCTGCTCACCGGCCACGATGCCGTCGCCGGTGTTGTCGGGTGAGCCGGCGCTGTAGTTGTCCTTGCCACCCTCCCGGAGGTACCGCTTCCGCAGCTCCTCGCTCTGCTCGAATCCGCCGGTGGCCATCATGACGCCGCGGCGGGCACGGATGCGCAGCTCCCGCGTCCCGGTCTCGACTACCGCGCCGGTGACGGCCCCGGACTCGTCCGTGATCAGCCCCTTCAGTGGGGAGTTCAGCCACAGCGGAACGCCGGCCTCCTGGAGGCTGAGCCGCAGCCGGCCGACGAGGGCCTGCCCCAGGGTCTCCATCCGCCTGCGCCGCACCATCGCCACCACCGAACGCCAGCCGACGCCGAGTGCGGTCCGGCGGCCGGCCCAGGTGCGGAAGAACATGTTGAGGTGCCGGAACTCGGTGGACGTCATGTACAGCCCGCCCGGCATGGCGAGGGAGTTCGGGCGCTGCAGCTCGCGGTCGGCGCCTAGCTGGTTCATGTCGAACGGCAGCGGTTCGACCGTCCGCCCCTTCGGCCGTCCACCCACGTTCTCGGGGTGGTAGTCGGAATAGTCCTCGCACCAGGAGAACCGGAGATGCGGGCAGTGCTGTTCGAAGAACCGCATCATCGCCGGCCCCTGCTCGATGTACGCGTCGAGGCGTTCGGACGGCACGCTGTCGCCGACGATCGAATCCAGGTACTTCCGGACGTCGCCGGGGTCGTCGGCGCGGCCTTCACGGACGAGGATCGGCGAATTGGGAATCCACAGGGCGCCACCGGACAGCGCCGTCGAACCGCCGTACACGCCGGACTTTTCGACGACGAGGGTGTCGAGTCCTCGCTCGGCGCCGGCCAGCGCGGCGGTCATGCCACCCGCACCGCTGCCGATCACCAGGAGATCGACCTCCCGGTCCCAGTTCTGCTCTACGCTCATCGTGCACACCTTCCGAAGTGGTCTCGATCACACCCTGCCGGTATCAATTGCTTTTTCCCACAGCCCTTCCCGCGGAGCGGGAGAAGCGGCACCGCCGCGGAGCGGGAGAAAGTGCTACGTGGCCGCGGTGAAGATGCCGAGCCCACCGCGGTACACCAGCAACGGCGGCACATCCCTGAGCACGTCCAGCCCGGTGACCCGCGCGACGACGATGGTGTGGTCGCCGGCGTCGTGCTCGAACTCGACGGTGGCCTGCACCTGCGCCAGCACTCCGTCCAGCGCCGGGGCGCCGTTTCCGGCGTGCGACCATCCGACGCCGGCGAACTTGTCGGCGCCGCTGGTCGCGAACGTCCCGCACACGTCCCGCTGGTCATGGGCGAGGACGTTGACGCAGACGTGTTCGCTCGCCCGCAGCCGCGGCCAGCTGGTCGACGTCCGTGCGGGGCTGAACGACACGTACGGCGGGTCCAGCGACAGCGACACGAACGACTGGCATGTGAAGCCGTGCGGATTCTCGCCGTCGTGTGCGGTGATCACCGTGACGCCGGTGCAGAAGTGCCCGAGCACCGACTTGAGGTCGGCAGGGTCGATGCGGTGCACCACGGGCGCCGCGGGTTCTTCGGTTCGGGTCATCGTGTCTCCTCGGATCGACGGGTTGCGTTCAGCGTGGCCGCGGCTCCTGCGGGCGGGAAATGCCCCGTCCCGCCCAGCGGCAGGGTTTCGCGCCGACCGGCGGGCGGCGCACGGTTGATAGGCTCGGGAAATGCCTTCGTCCGACCCCACCCAGAGCTCCGGGTTCGCCGGCCTCCGATCCACGAGCTGGCCGGTGCTCGGCATCCTGTCGTTCGGCGAGGAACTGTCCGGCTACGACCTCAAGAAGTGGGCGTCGTACAGCGTTCGCTTCTTCTACTGGAGCCCGTCGTTCAGCCAGGTGTACTCGGAGCTGAAGAAGCTGGAAGACGCGGGATACGTGACGTCGCGGACCGTCGTGGACGACGAGGCCCGGGTGAAACCCAAGCGGCTGTACAAGATCACGGACGCGGGCATGGCCGTCATGCGCAGCTGGGCGCGGGAGGCGCCGATCGATCCGCCCGTCCTCAAACACGGCGTGATGCTCCGCATGTGGCTCGGTCACCTCACCGAGCCGGAGCAGCTCAAAGATGCCCTGAAGGAGCACATCTCGTATGTGGAGGGGATGAGCAGGCAGGCCGCGCTCGACGCCCGCGATTCGGACGTCGAACCCACGTGGGCGTTCGCGCACATGGTCAACAAGTGGTCCGAGCGCTACTACGCCGCCGAGAGCGAACTCGCGAAGCAGATGCTCGCCGACATCGACGAGGCCGTCGAACGCATCCACGGTGAGGGGACGCCGGAACACCCCGGTGTGCCGAAACCGACCGCATCCCCGTCGATCCGGCGCTCCCGCGAGGCGCAGCAGGAGTACCAGGCCGCCATGAAGGCGGCGCGGGACTCCGGCGACGCGGCCGAGACGGAGAACTAGTCGGACGGGGTGCGCACGCGTTCGGCTACCAGATTCCGGAGCCGCGGCCACAGCGCCCGGCGTTCGGTCTGCGCCGCGGTCATCGCGTCGATCGTCAGGAATCCGTGGAACATTCCCGCAACCCGCTCGAGCTGCACGGGCACACCGGCGTCGGCGAGCGCCGCGGCGTACTTCTCCCCCTCGTACCGCAGCGGATCGCGTTCGGCGGTGATCACGATCGCGGGCGGGAGCCCGGCGAGGTCGTCCGCCCGGACCGGGGCCGCGTAGGCCGGTGCGGCCTCGCGGTGCGTCGGCAGGTACTGATCCCAATACCATTGCATCGCAGCGCGGGTGAGGAAGTGATCCTCCGCGAACTCCTCGTAGGACTCGGTGTCGAAGGCCGGTTCGATGACGGGGTACATCAGGAGCTGTCCGGCGACGGCGGGGCCCTGCCGGTCGCGGGCCATCAGCGCGGCGACGGCCGCGAGGTTGCCGCCGCTGCTGTCGCCGGCGACGAGCAGACGGTCCGGATCGGCGCCGAACTCGCCGGCGTGCCGCGCGACCCAGCACGTCGCGGCGTAGGCGTCGTCCGCCGCGGCGGGCCATTGC
>NZ_JBHUSF010000029.1:0-48269 GCF_042673295.1 Rhodococcus sp. NPDC057014 | reverse complement strand
CGGTGCTGCCTGCGCGATAGGCGGCGATGTGAGCGTCGCGTTCGGCGTCGGACATCTGGTTCAACAGCACGTTCGGGCTCTGGAAGGTGTTGCCCCGCACGTCGTCGAGGGTCCACAGCTTCTTCGGGTCGTCCAGATCGAGGTGCGGCTGACCGACCAGGGTCTTGCCGTCGTCGCGGACGTAACCGAGATCGGAGACGATGTCCGCGAGGTCCTTACCGTGGTGCAGGGTCTCCCATTCACGGAACCCGGTGAGCCGTCCCATGTTCGGGGTCGGCTTACCCTGGTATTCCTCACGGAACGCGACGGCGTCGGTCCAGTAGCAGGTCTCCGAGCAGTAGGTCCGCCACTGGTTGTCCACCTTCTCGACGACCATGTCTTCGCGGATGAGGGCGGGCACCATGCAGGTCCAGCACCGGTGCGGGTACTGGTACCCGACCTCTTCGAATGCGATCGGCTTGTTGCGACCGGGGTAGGCGAGCCGGTTGTACTCCTCCCACCACTTGCCGTACCTCGAGTACCAGCCCGGGTACTTGTGCTCGAACCACTCGAAGTCCTTGTCGGTCATGGCATCGATACGCCAGTAGTTGACCGGCCAACCGGTGGCGAAGAACCTGGCCACCTCGTGGACGTAGCCCTTGTCCGTGATGCGCTTCCACGCCTCTTCGACCAGGTCGTGCGGAATCGTCAGGCCGTACTTCTCGAGCGGGATGAGGTAGCTGCGGTAGTAGTCGTCGTAGATCCAGCGACGCCACATCTCGGCGTAGCTCTCCCGGTCCTTGCGGCGGTCCTTGGTGCCGTATTCGATGAACGTGCCGATTGCTGCGTCGACGACGCAGTGATTGTTCCACCATGCGTACCGCAGGTCGCGTTCGAGCAGTGGGCGATTCCGCTCGTCGGCGAGGGCCATCAGCAGGATCGAGTAACCGTTGGAGATGTGCCGCGACTCGTCGGACTGCACCGAGTGGAAGACGGTCGGCAACAGGTAGTCGCCGTTGGCGGCGGCCTCGTCGGGCATGGCGACGAACAGAGTGTTCGTGAACGCGGTCTCGGCGACCACGGTCAGGTAGATGTTGGCCGAGGTGATCGCGTCACCGGTGATGAATCCTTCGCCGAACTGCCTGCCGATGGTGCCCGCGTAGTTGTTCGCGAACGCCTTCTCCGTCATGTCGAACCCGGCCGGGTCGATGTAGTTGTTCATGTACAGCTTCTTGAGGTTCATCTGAATCGTCGAGTGACGAACCTCGTCGATCATCTGCACCGCGAGACCGTTGTGGATCTCCGGGTTGGGCACGGCGTCGATGGCCATCGGCATCGCTCGGGCGGCCGAGATCTCGGGGAACGGAATGATCGACAGGAACAGCTTCTGCCATTCGAGCCACCGTTGCTGCACCTGGCGGAACATGTTGCCGCGGATGGCACCGTCCATGGCGCCGTACACACGGTTGTCCTTCTCCTCCTCCATCGGGAAGTAGGACCGCATGATCTGCTTGAGAGGATCCTTCTTCGGAGCCTTCTCGAAGGTGTAATCGGTGCCGAACCGGGTGGCCGGGGTTGCGAATGTCGGATCCCAGGACAGTTCGGTGATCTTCGCGTGGGCCTTTGTCAGGCTTTGCCTACTCAATGTGCGCCTCCTGGATCAAGAGCCGGCCGGGTGCCGGCTGCGGGGGACGTTGTGCGATTGATTGAACCGCGTGACCCAGCTCTCGACCGTCTCAGTGTGAGACGACTGTCACATCCATGCGGTGGCGGGCGGCGGAAGCGATCGTCGACGCCCTCGCCCTCCATGAACGGGCTCACCGGGGGATGTCAAATTGAGACGCCATCGCGCTCGGTCCTGAGGGAAGCTCTCGCCGAACCACATTCACCCGACCAGCCCCGGGTGACAGACAGGAGAAATCGATGACCAACCCCAACGGACTCACCACCGTCGCCGGTGCACCGGTACCCGACAACCAGAACAGTCTCACCGCCGGCGCGCGCGGTCCGATGCTCTTGCAGGACGTCTGGTTCCTCGAGAAGCTCGCGCACTTCGACCGCGAAGTCATCCCCGAACGCCGGATGCACGCCAAAGGCTCCGCCGCCTTCGGCACCTTCCGCGTCACCCACGACGTCACTGCGCACACCAATGCCGACGTCTTCTCCGAAGTCGGCAAACAGACCGAGATCTTCCTGCGATTCTCCACCGTCGCGGGCGAGCGCGGCGCCGCCGACGCCGAACGCGACATCCGCGGCTTCGCCGTCCGCTTCTACACCGCACAGGGAAACTGGGACGTCGTCGGCAACAACACCCCTGTCTTCTTCTTCCGCGACCCCCTCAAGTTCCCCGATCTCAACCACGCGGTCAAACGCGATCCGAAGTCCAATCTTCGCTCGGCGCAGAACAACTGGGACTTCTGGACCAATCTCCCCGAGGCCCTGCACCAGATCACCATCGTGATGTCCGACCGCGGTATCCCCGACGGCTATCGGCACATGCACGGCTTCGGCTCACACACCTACTCGTTCGTCAACGACGCCGGGGAACGCTCCTGGGTGAAATTCCATTTCCGCACCCAGCAGGGCATCAAGAACCTCACCGACGAAGAAGCTGCCGTCGTCGTCGCCGGCGACCGCGAGTCGGCGCAGCGCGACCTCTTCAACGCAATCGAGGAGGGCAACTACCCGAAGTGGACCCTCTCCGTCCAGATCATGCCCGAAGCGGACGCCCAGACCTACCGCTACCATCCCTTCGACCTCACCAAGGTGTGGTCGAAGAAGGATTACCCCCTCATCGAGGTCGGCGAACTCGAACTGAACCGCAACCCGGAGAACTACCACGCCGACGTCGAACAGGCGGCGTTCTCCCCGGCGAACATCGTTCCCGGCATCGGATTCTCCCCGGACCGCATGCTCCAAGGCAGACTGTTCTCATACGGCGACGCCGCCCGCTACCGCCTGGGCGTCAACCATCACCAGATCCCGGTCAACTGCCCGAGAGGCGCAACACACGTCAATTCCTTCCACCGTGACGGTGCCATGCGAGTGGACGGCAACCAGGGCAGCATCCCAAGTATCGAACCCAATTCCCACGGCCGGTTCGCCGACCAGCGCAGCTACGCCGAGCCGCCGCTCGGAGTGGGTGCCGTCGCCGACCGGTTCGACTACCGCGCAGACGACGACAACTACTTCGAACAGCCCGGCAACCTCTTCCGCAGCATGAACGCCGAGCAGCAGACCGTGCTGTTCGAGAACACCGCCCGCGCCATCACCGGGGCATCGGTTGCCGTCATCGAACGCCACATCGCCCACTGCACCCAAGCCGATCCCGCATACGGCGAAGGTGTGCGAAAGGCATGCGAAGCACTCGGCGCCTTGTGAGTACTTGTTAACCGCCCGCGGTTAACAAGTACTCACGGGTGCGAAGCACATCGAGGGCGATGTCGGTGATCATGTCTTCCTGCCCACCGACGAGTCCGCGTGTGCCGACTTCTTGGAGGATGGTGCGGACGTCGATGCCGTAGTTCTTCGAGGCGGTTTCGGCGTGCCGGAGGAAGCTGGAGTAGACGCCGGCGTAGCCGAGGGTGAGGGTTTCCCGGTCGACCCGCACGGGCCGGTCCTGCAGGGGCCGGACGAGGTCGTCGGCGGCGTCCTGCAGCGCGAACAGGTCGGACCCGTGCTCCCAGTCGTGGAGGTTGGCGACGGCGATGAACGCTTCGATCGGGCAGTTACCGGCGCCGGCGCCGTGCCCGGCGAGGGAGGCGTCGACGCGGGTGACGCCTTCTTCGACGGCGACGACGCTGTTCGCGACGGACAGCGACAGGTTCTCGTGGGCGTGGATGCCGATCTGGGTGCCGGGGTCGAGGATGTCCCGGTAGGCGCGGACCCGGTCGCGGACCCCGTTCATGGTGAGCCTGCCGCCGGAGTCGGTGACGTACACGCAGTGCGCCCCATACGATTCCATCAGCTTCGCCTGCTTCGCGAGGTTGTCGGCGGGGGTCATGTGGCTCATCATCAGGAACCCGGAGACGTCCATGCCGAGTTCGCGGGCCTTGGTGATGTGCTGGGCGGCGACGTCGGCCTCGGTGCAGTGGGTGGCGATCCGGATGGAGCGGACCCCGAGCTTGTGGGCCTGTTCGAGTTCGGCGATGGTGCCGATACCGGGCAGCAGCAGGGTCGTCAGGGTGGCGTGGGTGAGGTTGTCGGCGGCGGCCTCGATCCACTCCCAGTCGGTGTTGCTGCCGGGCCCGTAGTTGAGGGAGCCGCCGGCGAGACCGTCGCCGTGCGCGACCTCGATGGCGTCGACCCCGGCGGCGTCGAGGGCGGCGACGATGCGGCCGACGTCGTCGGGGGTGATGCGATGCCGGACGGCGTGCATGCCGTCACGCAGGGTGACGTCCTGGATGTAGAGCTTGGTCATGGTGCGACCTCCGCGGGGATCGTGGTCTGGATGCGTCGGGCGATGGATTCCGCGGTGCGCAGGGCGGCGGAGGTCATGATGTCGAGGTTGCCGGCGTAGGCGGGCAGGTAGTGGGCGGCGCCCTCGACCTCGAGGAACACCGACACCTTGGTGGTGACCGGTCCGGCGCCGTCGGGGAGCAGGGTGTGGACGGGTTCGCCGTCGGGGATCGGGGTGAACTGGACGTCCTGTTTGAGCCGGTACCCGGGGACGTACTCGGCGACGCGGGCGGCCATGTCGGTGATCGAGGCGCGGATGGCGTCGTGGTCGGCGTCGCCGATGAGGGCGAGGACGGTGTCGCGCATCAGCAGGGGTGGTTCGGCGGGGTTGAGGACGATGATCGCCTTGCCGCGGGCGGCGCCGCCGACCTGTTCGATGGCGTGCGAGGTGGTTTCGGTGAATTCGTCGATGTTCGCCCGGGTGCCGGGGCCGGCGGACTTCGACGCGATGGACGCGACGATCTCGGCGTAGGCGACGGGGGTGACGGCGGAGATGGCGGCGACCATGGGGATGGTGGCCTGCCCGCCGCAGGTGACCATGTTGACGTTGTCGACGTCCCCGTCGAGGTGCTGCTCGAGGTTGACCGGCGGCACCACGTACGGGCCGATCGCGGCCGGGGTGAGGTCCACCAGCTTCTTCCCGTAGGGGGCGAGGGCGGCGGCGTTGGCCCGGTGGGCCCCGGCGGAGGTGGCGTCGAAGACGATGTCGATGTCGGCGAAGGTGTCGAGACCGATCAGGCCCTGGACGCCGTCTGCGGTGGTCGGGACGTTCAGGCGGGCGGCGCGGGCGAGGCCGTCGGAGTTCGGGTCGATGCCGACCATCGCGCCCATCTCGAGGATGTCGGAGTTGCGCAGGACCTTGATCATCAGGTCGGTGCCGATGTTGCCGGAGCCGATGATCGCGACCTTGATGTTGGGGGTGTCGCTCATGAGTGGGTGTCCTTCGAGAAGGTGGCGGTGACGGTGCCGAGGGTGGACAGTTCGGCGCGGACGGTGGTGCCGGGCGGGGTGGGGACCATCGGACCGAGGGCGCCGGAGAGGATGACCTGCCCGGCGCGCAGCGGGTGCCCGTAGTCGCGGGCGGTGCGGGCGAGCCAGGCCAGGGCGGCGAGGGGGTCGCCCAGGCAGGCGGCGCCGGTGCCCTCGGAGACCAGTTCGTCGCCCGAGTACAACTGCATCACGACGTCGCGGGGTTCGAATTCGTCCAGGGTGAGCCAGTTCTCGCCGAGGACGTACAACCCGGAGGAGCCGTTGTCGGCGACGGTGTCGGTGATGGTGATGTCCCAGTCCGCGATGCGGGAATCGACGATCTCCAGCGCGGCGGCGGCGCGGGCGACGGCGCCGCGGATCTGGGTGTCGTCGAGGTCGCCGTCGATCAGGTCGGCGCCGAGCACGAATGCGATCTCGGCCTCGGCCTTCGGTTGCAGCAACCGGCCGCTGGGAACCTCGGGCAGAGCGGTGACGTCCATGTCGGCGAACAGCACCCCGAAGTCCGGTTGGTCCACTCCCAACTGCTGCTGCACGGCGGGGGAGGTCAACCCGATCTTGCGGCCGGTGATCTTCTCCCCGGCGGCGAGACGCCGGTCGGTCAGCAGTTGCTGCACGGTATACGCCGCGGCGATGTCGGTGGTCCCGAGCAGATCCCGCACGGGCGCACACGGTCGGGCGGTTGCGGCCGTGAGCCGCTCCGCGGCGGCCTGAATCGACGAATTCGGGAGGGCCGTAGAGGTAGTGGTGGGCATCGATGACCTCGCTGTGGCTGGTTCGAGTGGGACGTTGCGCGCGTTGCTGCTTGTACTGTGCTGGGCTCGATGGTGATACTCAACGAATGAGTCCCGTAGAACGGAACACTTCTTCGGCGGGTGACGAGCCGACCTCGGTGGTCCGGCGGATATCGGAATTGCTCGCGGCGTTCGGTCCCACCGACACGACGCTGGGTGTCAACGAGTTGACCCGGCGCACCGGGATCCCGAAGGCGACGGTGTCTCGGTTGGTGAAGGAGATGGAAGGCGTCGGATTTCTCGAGCGCAGCGGCGTCAAGGTAGGGCTCGGACTGCGGCTGTTCGAACTCGGGGAACGCGCGTCGCGGCGACGTTCGGTCCGGGAGGTGGCGCTGCCGTTCCTCGCCGACCTGCGGGAGGCGACGCGGCAGACGGTGCACCTGGCGATCCTCGACGGGGCCGAGGTGGTGTACGTCGAGATCCTCCCGGGGCGGGATGCACCGTGGCTGCCGTCCGGCGTGGGTGGGCGTCTCCCCGCACACGCGACGGGGGTGGGCAAGGCTCTGCTCGCGGGATCACCGCCCGCGGCGTTCGAGGCCGTGGTCGCGGCCGGGCTGTCGCGGGTGGGTCCGCGCACCATCACCGCGCCCGGGGCGCTGGTGCGTCAGTTGCGACGGATCGCGTCGACCGGCATCGCCTACGAGCACGAGGAGTCGGCGCCCGGCGTCGCGTGCGTCGCCAGCGCCGTCCGCATCGACGACGGACCGCCGGTGGCCGCCGTCTCGGCGTCGGGGTGGATCGGCAAGGTCGACATCCGGCGCGTCGGGCCCGCCGTGCACACCACTGCACTGAGCATCACGCGTGCGCTGACCGAGGCCGGGGCGGACTGAGGTCCGCGCGGGAATCAGCCGGCCAGCCGCTCGAGGATCGCACCCATCGCCGCGTCGGCGTTGTCGCCGTCGAAGATGTTCTGCGCGTGATCGGACCCGGGCAGCAGGATCACGTCGTTGTTCTGGCCCGGTGAGCTGTCGGCGAGTTGCCGCGACACGTCGGCGACGGGCTCGTCTTCGCTGGCGATGAACAGCTTGGGCTCGTCGCCGAGGCCGTCGACGACCTTGTTGGGGGAGAGCAGCACCAGCTGGTCGGGCAGGCCGGGCCGCTGCGAGGCCAATTGCAGGATCGCGTCGGCGCCCGCGCTTCCGCCCACGAGCGCGACGTCGGCATGCCCGTCGTCGTGGAGTTTCGCGACGGCGGCCGCGATCGACTCCGGCGCGATGTTCTCCACGGCGATGACGGTGGCGCCCTGGTCGGCGATCGCCGTGGCCTGATTCTCCCAGCTGGCGGCGTCGAAGACGGCACCGTGGGCCAGCACCACTCCGTATTCGCCGTCGCCCCACTGCAGGGCGTCGCCGCCACCGACCGCGATTCTGGTTCCGGTGGTGTCACCACCCGTCGACGGCGGGTCGTCATTTCCGGAGCAGCCCGCCACGACGACGGCGAGCAGCACCGAGAGCAGGACGAGTAGGGCCCTCATACCTCCACCATATCGAAATGCGCCTGTGTCATTTTCGCCAGAACAGGTAATGCGTCACGCCGCTCGGGCTGGGCACGACGTCGCAATGGAACCGGTCGAGCAGATCGTCGGGAGATTCCCACAGTCGCGCACCGGATCCCAGTTCGATCGGCGACACCACCACGTGCAGGGTGTCGACGAGGCCGGCGTCGAGGAACTCCCGGATGGTGGCGGCCCCGCCGCCGAGCCGGACGTCCTTGCCCTGCGCCGCCTCCCGCGCCTGCGCGAGGACTGTGGCCGGATCGGTGTCGACGAAGTGGAACGTGGTGTCGGAGAGCGTGAACGACGGACGGACGTGGTGGGTCAGCACGAATACCGGGGTGTGGAAAGGGGGCTCGTCGCCCCACCAGCCGCGCCACTCGTGATCTTCCCAGGGACCACGTTGCGGTCCGAACTTGTTGCGTCCCATGATCTCGGCGCCGATGTTGCGGTCGTAATCACGGATCAAGTAGTCGTCGAGGCCGCGGCTCCCGCCGGGACCGGTGCGCATGTGCCAGCTCGCCGTTGCCCCCGCCCAGGCGAACAGGACACCGGGGTCAGCGTGACCGAACGGTCTCTCGAGGCTCTGGCCGTCACCGGCACCGAACCCGTCGCGCGACACGTTGAAGTTCTGGACTCTCAGCAGCTGACTCACTCGGTTCCTCCTGCGCTCTCGACGATGGTACCGAGGAAGAGACTCCGAGAGCGGGACGAACTCATCGGCGGGTCCACGACAGGTCCTGGTTCAGTTGACGTCGTCGGGGTGAGGTCCGGTCCTCTCGTCCCGGTCCAGCGCGGAGATCTGCGCGATCTCGTTGGCGTCGAGGGCGAAATCGAACACGTCGACGTTCGCGCGCATCCGTTCCGGCGAAGACGATTTCGGCAGAGGCACGATGTCGCGCTGCAGATGCCACCGCAGCACGACCTGGGCGACGGACACGTCGTGCCGGCGTGCGAGTGCGGTGAGGACCGGGTTCTCCTGCAGCCGGCCACGGGCGAGCGGTGCCCATGCCTGGGTGTGGATGCCCAGACTCCGGTGCAGTTCCACCATCGACTGCTGGGGCAGCAGTGGATGTATTTCGATCTGGTTCACCATCGGACGCACGGCGGCGACCTCGAGCAGCCGGTCGAGGTGATCGGCCTGGAAGTTCGAGACTCCGATCGCCCGGATCCGCCCGGCGGCGTGGAGTTGTTCGAGTGCCCGCCACGTGTCGAGGTACGCGCCACGAGCGGGGGCCGGCCAGTGGATCAGGCACAGGTCCACGCAGTCCAGGCCGAGGCGGGCAACGCTGCTCTCGACGGCGTCGAGCGTCGACCGGTGGCCCTGGTCCTCGTTGGAGACCTTGGTGGTCACGAACAGTTCCTCGCGGGGCACGCCGGAATCGGTCAGGGCGCGCCCGAGGGAGCGTTCGTTGCCGTACATCGGAGCGGTGTCGAAGGCCCGGTACCCGGCCTCCAGTGCGTGCAGGACGGTGGTGCCCATGGCGTCGTCGGGAATCTGAAACACCCCGAATCCGATGGCGGGCATCACGACCCCGTTGCTCAGGGTCACCGACGGAATCGTCGTTGCCTCGGTCATGTGATCGAATACCCGCCGTCGACGGGCAGCACGACGCCGGTGACGTAGCGGGCGGCGTCGGAGACGAGGAAGAGCACGACGTCGGCGACGTCGTCACCTTCGGCGAACCGCTGCAACGGAATCCGGCTCAGCTTCTGGGCGCGGAACTCCTCCTGGCCGAGCACCTCGGCGGTCATCGGGGTCTCGATGTAGCCCGGCGCGATCGTGTTCACGCGCACGCCCTGCGGCCCCAGTTCGACCGCCAGTCCCTTGCCGAGTTGGGTGAGCGCGGCCTTGGTCGCGCCGTAGGGCACGATGCCGGGCACTGCGCGGTCGGCGGACAGCGAGGCGATGTTGACGACACTGCCGCCAGACGCGATCAGCGATTTCATCGCCTGCCGGGTCAGCCGGTACACGGCCGACAGGTTCACGTCGACCAGCCGCTGCCAGCCGTCCTCCTCCACGTCGATCGCGGGGGTCCGCAGCTGGATGCCTGCCGCGTTGATCAGGATGTCGAGGCTTCCGGCCACCTGCTGGGCGAGGTCGACGGCGGAGGCGCTGAAGGCTGGATCGGTGAGATCCCCGCACAGCCCGTGCCCGCCGATCCCGTCCATGAACTCGGTGATCTTCGGGTCGGCGTCGACTCCCACCACGATGACGCCCTGCGCCGCGAGAGCCCGGGCGATAGCGGATCCGATTCCTCCGGCCGCACCGGTGACGATGGCGGCCTTACCTTTCAGTTCGGTGACCTGCGTTGATGCGCCCACGGTGTGGCTCCCTTCGGGTGGCGCGGCGACGGTCGACGTTCCCGACCGATCCGCGTCAGAAAATGCTTTCTATGGTTGAACTCAGACCTAATGCGGTCTGGACCTTGCTATTAATCACGGTATATCGTGATCCCTACTTCAGCAAGAAAGCGATTTCAGGAGTTTTCATGGCCTCGATTGTTCTTCCCGACCTCGATCGTTCGACCGGCACCCTCGTGCTCGGTGCGCCCGCCCGGCTGAACACTCGGTCCACGGCGCCGACCAGCAGGGCGGTGTACGCGGCCTCGCACGTGATCGCCGATCCGCTGCGCGCGTCTGCCGAGAACGTGGCGGACCAGATCGACTGGGACGCCACCCTGCAACTGCGCCGCGACCTGTGGTCGCTGGGGCTCGGGGTGGCCGAGTCGATGGACACCGCGCAGCGCGGCATGGGGCTCGACTGGGCCGGCGCGCGCGAACTCGCCGTCCGCACCCTCACCGAGGCGAAATCGGCCGGCGGCCGGGTCGTCGTGGGTGTCGCCACCGATCAGCTGAAGACCGATTCGCCCTCACTGGAGGAGATCCGCGACGCCTACCTCGAGCAGGTCGAGTCGATCGAATCCGCCGGCGGCGACGTGGTACTGATGGCCAGCAGACACCTCGCCCGGGCAGCCGGCGGCCCCGACGACTACCTCTCCGTCTACGACGCGGTGCTGTCGGCAGCCACCCGGCCGGTCGTGCTGCACTGGCTGGGTTCGGTGTTCGATCCCGCACTCGACGGCTACTGGGGATTCTCCGACCCGTCGGCGGCAATGGACACCGTCCTGCAGATCATCGGCAACCACCGCGAACGGGTGCGCGGCATCAAGGTGTCGCTGCTCGACCCCGCCCTCGAGATCGCCCTGCGGCGGCGGATGCCCGACGGCGTCCGGGTGTTCACCGGCGACGACTACAACTACGTCGACCTGATCGCCGGTGACGGTACCCACACCAGCGACGCCCTCCTCGGTGCGTTCGCCGCGCTCGGCCCGTTCGCGTCCGCCGCGTTCGCCCGCCTCGACGACGGCGACGAGCAGGGCTTCCGGAACATCCTCGGCCCCACCGAAACCCTGAGCCGGCTGCTGTTCGCCGCACCGACGCAGTACTACAAGGTCGGGGTGGCGTGGCTGGCGTACCTGGGCGGCAAGCAGGACCATTTCCGGATGATCGGCGGCTTCGAAACCGGGCGCAGCCTGACCCATCTCGCCGAACTGGTCCGCGCCGCCGACGCGATCGGCCTGTTCATCGACCCCGACTTCACCGCCGCACGCGCCTCGGCGTACTTCGCGGTGCACGGGATCTGCTGACATGGACCTCGCGCGGTGCAGCCTGAACTCCGTCACCGTCAAGGGATCGGGATTCACGGAGGTGGCCGACCTCGCCGAGAAGTGGGAGTTCGGCGGCGTCGGCCTGTGGCGGGACGTGCTCGGAGACCTGGACCTGACCGCGGCGGCCACCCGGCTGCGGCAGTCGGGGCTGCGGGTCAGCAGCATCTGCCGCGGCGGAATGTTCCCGCAACCGACGGCCACGTTGCGACGAAAGACCATGGACGACAATCGGCTTGCCGTGGATCAGGCACACGCCCTGAATGCGGAATGCCTGTACCTGGTGTGCGGCCCCGCGTACGGCGACCTCGCAGGCGCCCGAAGGCAGGTCGCGGACGGCATCGCCGAACTCGAGCCCTACGCGCGAGCGGCCGGGGTGCGGCTCGCCGTCGAACCGATGCACCCGATGATGGCGTCGAGCCGATCCGTCATCACGTCGCTGCAGGAGGCGAACGACCTGGTCCAGTCCATCGACTCCGACCTGGTGGGGATCGGGATCGACTCGTACCACGTGTGGTGGGACGCGGCGCTGCCAGACCAGATCGCCCGGGCCGGCGACAAGCTGTTCTCCGTCCAGCTCGCCGACTGGGTGACCCCGATCCGCGGTGAGTTGAGCAGCCGCGGCATGCCCGGCGAGGGCTGCATCGATATGACCGGATTCGTCGCCGAGTGCGAGCGCGCCGGTTATCGGGGACTCGTGGAGGTCGAAGTCCTCAGCGACCGGTGGTGGGCCGAGACCGCCCTCGTAGCCACCGAGGCCGCGGCCGAAGGCCTCGCGCGCATCTGAGTGGCCGCAGTCTCGCTGCCATCGTCCCCTGTTGCCACCGAGCGTTGACCTGAGGCGTTGTCCTTGCGGACCCCTGTGTGCTCCGCAGCCGGCTCGCAAGCCTCGCCGACCAACTAGTCGAGGTCATCGCATCGGAGGCTGGCGCCGCCCATGCCTGTGAGGGAACAGCCCCAGACCTGGACCAGCACGTCGACCGGTCCGCCCGATTGCCTGGGAGTCGGCCGGCAACGTCCACGTCACAGACGTCGACCGGGCGATCAGCGAGCGCGGACCCTCAGCCGTGCAGGATCAGGTCTGCGCACCGCTCGCCGATCATGATCGCGGGCGCGTTGGTGTTGCCACCGGTGACGCTCGGCATGATCGACGCGTCGGCGACTCGCAGTCCGTCGATTCCGCGCACCCGAAGCTGCGGGTCCACCACCGCTCGCTCGTCGACACCCATCCGGACCGATCCGACCGGGTGATAGACGGTGTGGATGCGATTCGGCAACTCTTCGCGCAACGCGGCGTCGTCGGTGAATTTCGCACCCGGAATGAGTTCGCCTTCATTGTCACCGGTTCCCGCCATGATCTCGCGGACCATGGTGATGCCCTCGACAAGCACCTCGGCGTCCTCGGGCACCGTCAGATACGCCGGATCGATCAGTGGTGCGGCCGTCGGATCTGCGGAGGCCAACCGAACGGTGCCCCGGCTCTTCGGGTAGATCAGCGCCGGGAAGACGCTTTGACCCGGTTTCTTGGTAGCAGGGACAACTCGTTTGTCGGAGTCTTGATTCGGCGACGGATATACCCAGTAGAGGCTGAGTAGTTGCAGGTCGGGAATCTCGCGCGCATGCGAGGTGCGCACGAATGCGACTGATTCGAATGAGGAGCCAGCGGCCCACGACGATCCCGGACGAACCCGTTCCGCCGCCAGTCCACACATGAAGTACGGCGCCGTCGGCTTGCGCAACGCTGATTTCATCTTGAACGAGAGGGGGACGAAGAGGTGGTCGTGCAGGTTGTCGCCAACCGGCAAATCTGCGTTGACGGCGATACCGTGCTCCTTCAGGTGCGCGGCAGGGCCGATCCCGGACAGTTGCAAGATCTGAGGCGACCCGTATGTGCCGGCCGAGACGACGACCTCGCGCGACGCTCCGATCACCTGCCTGCCGCCTTTGGTCAGGATTTCCACGCCCGACGCGCGGGAGCCTTCGATGACGACCTTCGTCACCGTCGCATCCGTGCGCACGGTGAGATTGGGCAACGGATCCTCATGCAGGTAGCCCGTGGATGTGGAGTACCGCAGACCTTTCGAGGCGCTCTGTTGAAAAACTGCGACACCTTCCTGGCTCTCGCCGTTGTAGTCGTCGAGCTTCGGCACACCCAGGCGCGTCGCGGTGGCGTCCATGAATGCGCGCGCGGCGTCGGTGATGGTGTGCTGGCGAGTGACCTTGATCGGTCCGCCGGACCCACGCAACGTGCTCGCGCCTTCCTCCCAGTCCTCCATCCGTTTGAAGTACGGCAGGACGTCGTCGTAGGCCCAACCCCGACAGCCTTCGGCGGCCCAGTCGTCGAAGTTCTTCTTGTTGCCCCGGACGAAGAGCATCCCGTTGACCGAGCTCGATCCGCCGAGTATCCGACCGCACGTCATGGGGATCTCGCGGCCGAGCGCGTTGCGCTGCGGTGTCGACTTGTAACCCCAATCGAATCGCTTCTTCAGCTGCGGGGTCGAGTGCATGACGTTGATCGCACCCGGGATCTGGAAGAGCATCTTGGCCCAGCCCTTGTTGTCCACTCCACCCGCTTCGAGCAACACGACGGATGCGCCGCTCTCGGCGAGCCTGCGCGCGAGTGCACAGCCCGCGCTGCCCGCTCCGACAACGACGTAGTCCGCCTCGGTCATGCTGTGTTCTCCGTTCGCGAGTCGACGCTGAACGACACCCGAATTATAACTTCGCACGTGAAGCCCGAGTCGACATCTCGCTGCACATTTGCCACGGTTCGCGGCGCGCTTCACCCCATAGGTCGCGTAAGAGCACGCGGCATCCTTAACGGCGGTTGGATCCCCGGATACGAAGTATTCGCCGCCCCCGAGCCTGTTGAGCTCGTGCCATATGCGGGTATCCAGATCCGCTTCGGGATAGCGCATTTGGGTGGCCGGAATCCGCACATCGCGGTTGTCGAAAGTGTGCGAATTGCTTCCGCCAGTACATGGGGAACCGCGCGCGAATATCTCTGTCGTCGCCAATGCGACACGGCCAGTGCAGTTCTGGACAGTGTACGAACGGCCACTCCACCCCATCGCCTGTACCAACGATTCACAGCAGCGAGTTTGCGCGCACTACGAACGCCCGCCAGCGCATTGGACCGGCCCCGATGCGGCGTGATCTGCATCGGATGTCACCTGCGACCGAACGCCCCACTGCTGCAGAACGTGCTCCCGCCAACTCGCCGATGCACCGCTGGGTTTACTGCCCAGCCTTATTGATCGCCGTCACCTCGCTGGATGCGCTGGCGGTAGCTTTCAGCCGTCCGCGTCGTCGCTGGGGGTGTTCGGCGTGCTCTCGAGTAGTCGTTCGAGGTAGTTGAGGTCCTGCCGCAGGAGTGCGATTGCCCGCGCGGGCCCTTCGAGCCCGGTGGGGGTGGACTCCTCGTGGACGACGGCGCGCAGTGCCATGTCCGCGAGTTGAGCGGCGACGGCGCGGTCGTCGTCCTCTTTCCCTGGCTGGTGCCACCAGGCGATCCAGTTGAGCATGCCGATGATGCCGAGTGCCGACGTCCGCGGATCGACCGGACGCATCTCGCCGGCTTTGATGCCGTCTTCGATGACGGTGATGAATTCCTTCAGCACGTGGCGTCGGCTCTGCTGGTACCTGCGCGCGATGTCTTCCGGAAGTTCCGCTTCGGATCGGATGATCAGCCTGAAGCGGTCGGGGTTCTCTCCTTGGTGCATGGCGATGGCGACCGCCATTTCGCGCAGTTTCTCGGTGGGGCCGAGTTCGGTGCGCTCGTTGATCTCGTGCAGCAGGGCGGCGGGAGTCTCGGTGCTCTCGCTGACGAGCCGTGAGAGCAGTTCGTCCTTGTTGGCCACGTAGTGGTAGAGGGCGGGCCGGGTCAGACCGGTGGCGTCGGCGATGTCCTGCAGGGTGGTGCTGGCGAATCCCCGCTCGGCGAACAGCCGGGTGGCCTGCTCCATGATCTGCTTCTCGACCAGTTCGCGGCGAGGATTGCGACCGGCCGCGCTGTCCTCGGAGGGCTGCGCTGCCGGGCCGGCCGTTGCCTTGCCGCGGCCTCGCCGGCTGGGCGTGGCCTGCTCACGTGTCATGCCCGAAGGATAGTGGGAGCCGGATGCGGTCCGCGCAGTCATGCCGGTGCCCGAGTGCCGGACATGACCGACTCGGGTTCCGCGGACGCCGGTGCGGTGAAGAACGCGAGGTGCGCTCGTGCGCTCGCCAGACCGGCCGCCACGTCGGCACGGTGTGTCGCGGGGGCCTCGACGACGACGGTCACCGAAGTGGCCCGGAGTAGACGTTCCGCGAGGTCGAGGCGGTTCAGCACGGCGGCGCGGGTGTCCGGTCCGGTGAGCCAGAGGGTCCCCGCCTGCGGTGCGTTGTCGACGACGGTGTCGGCCCCTGCGTCCCAGGCGGAGGCCGACACGACGTCGATCTTCGCCGTCGTAGGTGCGTCGCGCAGGTCTGCCGGCGCGATCCGGGTGGCGAAGTCCGCACCGTGGTGGACCAGTGGTTGCGAGAGGATCCAGTCCGTGATGTCGGCGGGGGATACGGTGTCGGCGGGCCGGCTCGCGTAACTCGCGAGGCCCTGGGACACGACGGTCGGCGCCGACTCGGCGAACCGGTCCAGACCGACCTTCCCCGCCCGGGTCATGTACGCGATCATCAGCTGATCGACGGGCAGATCCAAGCGCTGCGGGAACGATTCCCACCAGAGTTCGCTGCGGTGGGCGATCTGCTGAAGGTGTTCGACCGCGGGGCGGCGGATCCGCTCGTATTCGGTGAGGGCATCGTCGAGGTTCGCCGCGCTCGTCAGGGCGTGGTCGAGCGCGATGGCGTCCTCCATCGCGAGTTTGGTGCCGGATCCGATCGAGTAGTGCGCGGTATGGGCGGCGTCGCCGAGGAGCACGACGTTGCCGCTGTGCCAGCGTCTGCAGCCGACGGTGCGGAACCGCATCCACTTCGTGCGGTTTCCGATGAGCCGATGATGCTGCAGGGTCTCCGCGAACGCGTCCTGGAGGTACTGCAATGAGACCTCGTCACTGTCCTGGGGTGCGGTGTGATCGGTGGACGCGTCGAATCCGGCTCGCCGCCAGGTGGCTTCATCGGTTTCGATGAGGAAGGTGCTGCGATCCGCCGCGTACGGGTAGGCGTGGGCGACGAACGTGCCGTGTTCGGTGGTGACCGGCACGAAGATGGCGCTGGGGAGTGCGAAGTCGGTTCCGCACCACAGATACAGTCCGGCACCGGTGTCGATTCGCGGTTCGAACTCGTCGGCGAGCTGCGTGCGGGTGGCGCTGTTGATGCCGTCCGCCGCGATGACTAGGTCGGCGTCGAGGTCCGCGGCCTCGCACCGTTCGCCGAAGCGCAGGTGCACGCCGGCGTCCTGGGCGTGCTGTTGCAGCACCGCGAGCAACGTCGTGCGTGCGATCGCGAGGAGATCGCCGTGCGCGAGCCGGGCGACCTCGCTGCCGACCTGCATCGACATCTCGTGCGGGTGAGCGGCGGCCACGATCGCGTCCAGTGACGCGGCGTCGGCGTCGCGGAGGTTGCGCTGCGTTCGGGAGGCCAGACCGACACCGAATCCGAATGTCGTGTCCGGGGAACTCTGTTCGTAGACGGTCACCTCGGCGTCCGGGTGGCTTCGCTTGAGCAGTCTTGCGGCGTAGAGACCGCCGGGGCCGCCGCCGATCACTGCGACTCGCTCGAGGTTCATGGGCTGACTCCAGTCTGTGTGACGTTTGTGTTGATTATTCTACATATATGTCGATTGGTCAATCCAGTGGCGACGAATAGGGGTGAACGACTTTCGGGGCACACCTGTGCAGGCATGCCCCGAAAGTGGTGATCCGCAGTCGATTCGCGCTGCGGTCCCTACACGACCGCGCGGGGCGCGTCCGCCTCGGCGAGGAGTTTCGCCGCGATCTCGGCACGCAACCGCTTCTTGTCGATCTTGTTCACGTTCGTGTGGGGCAGGGAGGGTACCCACTCGAGTCGTTCAGGCCACTTGAACTTGGCGACGCCGAGTTTCGCGAGGTGCTCCTGAATCTCGGTGAGCGGCACATCTTCCCCATCCCTCGCGATCAGATACGCACACGTCTTCTCCCCGAGGCGGGGATCGGGCATGGCGACGACCGCGACATCCGCGATGCCGGAATGCTCGAGAAGGAGTAGTTCGAGTTCCTCGGCGTTGACCTTCTCACCGCCCCGGTTGATAAGGTCCTTGATGCGGCCCTCGATCGACAGATAGCGCCCGCCGTCGACGACGGTGATCGCGGCGAGATCTCCGGTGCGGTAGAAGCCGTCGGGAGTGAAGGCGGCCGCGTTGTGGTCGGCCGCGTCGAAATAGCCGGGAATGGTGTACGGCCCACGGCAACACAATTCACCCACCTCACCGTCGGCGAGTTCCCTCTCGCCGCCGGGTTCGAGGATGCGAATTTCGTCGTCGGAGGCGATCGGTGTGCCCACCGTGGTCAGGCGGGCCCGCGCGGGGGAGTCGAGCGGGGTCACCGTGAACAGTCCCTCGGACATCCCGAACAACTGCCCCGCCCAGTGGCCGGCACCGTCGTCGACGCGGTCGAACAATTCGGCGGGGACCTTGGCACCGGACAGGACGACGCGACGCAGCGTCTCCCGTGCCTTGTCGAAGTCCGGGCCCAGCACCGCCTGGTAGTGGCCGTGTCCGATGAGGACTTCGGTCGCCTGCGCCTTCGCCATCAACTCGAAGGCCGTCGGCGCATCGGCGGTGGCCAGCACCAGGCAGGCACCGACCGAGTGCGCCGCGTGCAGCCCACACGAGATTCCGGCGTTGTGGATGATCGGAATCAGGTGCGCCACCCGGCTGTCCTGGTCCCATCCGAGCCGCTGCGCGTACATCCGGGCGTTGTTCCAGTACTCGGCGTGGATCCGCGGAATGACCTTGGGGACACCGGTGGTGCCCCCGGACAGCTGGAACGCGGCGACGTCGAGCGGATCGGTGTGCGCCTCGATCTCCTCGACGGCGGCCCGGGCCGCACCGGGATCGGCGCCGGCCCCGAGATCCTCGAGTCGAATCACGTCCGGCCCGCCGGAGCCCGCCCCGTCCCCGACGGTGATGACGTGCCGGATGCTGGGGTGGCCGTCGGCGTGCTCACGGGCGAAGTCGACGAGGTCGAACGTGGGCAGTCCGGCCTCCACGACGTGGGCGACGGCGCCGACCGTGCGGCTCACGTGCCCGATCTCGTGCATGCGGTGCGCGGCCAGGGTGGCCACCGGGACCAGCCCGGCCTTGATGCATCCGTACCACGCAAGGACCGTCTCGAGCCGATTGGTCAGCTGAAAGATCACCGGATCCAGTCGGCGGAGTCCGAGCCCGATCAGCCCGGCCGCGATCTCGTCGGTGCGCCTGTCCAGCTCGGCGAAGCTCATCGAGCCTTCCGCGCTGATCACCGCCGGCCGATCCGGGAACCGGATGGCGACCTGATGCAGCCGCCGCCCGGTGGGGTCGTCGCTCCACGCCCCGCTGTCGCGATAGCGGGCGGCCCGGTCGCCGGGGAACGTGACGAGGCGTCCGCCCCAGTCCGAGAATGTCACCGCGGTCCTCCTTCCCTCCATTGTGCGATTACCCGGAAAGTCACCGCTCCGCCACCGCGGGCAGGAGCCGGGCCACATCGAGGGCGTGATCGGGGTGATCGGCGGGCACGATGCCGGAGTAGACGGCCGTCCAGCAACCGGGGCAGCACAACTGCCGGAAGACGACCGGGGCGTCCACATACTCTGCCGGATCGGACGTGACCTGCGGCCCGGCCGTCGACGACGGGCCCTCGAACCGCGCCAGATCGAGGGAGGTGCTGTTCTTCTCGTCGCCGAGGAGGCGTCCGCACTGGGCGCACGCGATCACCCGGGTGTCTCCGACGGTGACCTCGGCCAGGTTGTCGTCGAGCCTGCGCGCCCCGGCGAGGTCGACCACGGGGGCGTCCGGCAGGGTTCCTCCGGAGCGATTCCGGCGCTCTGTGCGCATCGCGTCCCGCCGATCCGAGGTCCGGATCTCATCGGCGTCACCGTCGGCGAGGACGACACCGTAGACGGTCTCGGCACCGTGCTCGGTGACCTTGCCCTCGCGGACGTCGGCGGCCACCGCGGCCGGATCGCGCAGCAGGGGGTCACCGTATCCGCCGCCGCCCTGCCAGTGCATGTAGAGCACTTCGCCTGGGGCGACATAGCTTTCGGCGTAGCAGGCACCGAATTCGCGACCGCCGCCGAGGTCGTCCAGCGAGCCCGGGATGCGGCCGGCAGCGAACTGCTCGACCACGCCGGTGTCGCGGGCGAGGACTTCCACCCCGGTGTTGCCGGGGTAACCGCCTGCGAGTCCGTTGTTCTGGGCGACGGCCTTGCCCGCGGACGCCAGGACCAATCCCATCGGCAGGCTGGTGCCGTACGGGGTGACGGCGATCGAGGCACTCACACCGCCGCGCTGGCGTCCCGGCCCGCCGGAGTCGGGTTCCTCCCGGCGCCACAGCGTCAGCAGCGGGTAGAGGAATTCGGTCATCTCGGTGTCCGGGATCCGGCCCATCGGAATACAGAACAGGCCACCGGTGTCCATGCCGTCGGCGGTCGGGCGGGCCCCGTACCCACCGGACATGGGTTCCATCATGATGTTCAGGAACGGCACCGACTGCTCGGGCCGCTCGTCGAGACCGGCGATCACCGCGGTGTCCCACGTGCCGCAGCACGCGGCCTGAACGCTCTTGCCGAGATCGACGGAGCGGTCGAGCATCTGGGACAGGCACTCGGCGATCAGCGTCCCGGTCAGCCAGGCCGGACCGATCGGACCGCGGCTGACCGCGGCGGGGAACGTGGCGTTGTTGATCGTGCCCTCTTCCGAGACCAGATCGAAGCAGCGCATCAGCCCGCCGGCGGACCACGGGATGTCACCCGCGAGGATCGGCAGGAGGGCGAGCATCACGCCGCCCCGCATGCCGGCGTACGTGCAGTTGATGACACCGGTCTGCGGATCGGTGCCGGTGAAGTCGAAGGTGAGATGGTCCGCGGTCTTCGTCATCGCCACGGTGATCTTGTGAATTCCGCGGTCACCGGTATGGGACTGGTCCTGGTAGCCGGTGGCCTTCCACGTGCCGTCCGGCAACGAGTCGAGTTTGCCGCGCAGACGCCCCTCGGCGTCCGCCATCATCCGCTTCATCACGGCCTTGACGGTGTCGGCGCCGTACTGCTCGATCACCGCGAGCAGACGGTTGCGACCGACGGTGTTGGCGCCGATCTTCGCGCGCAGGTCGAGGCCGACGAGCATCGGCACCCGCGACCGCCGCACCCAGGCGTCGGCGACGTCGCGCTGCAGTTCGTAGTCGCGGACCACCTTGATCGGCGGGGTGGGCAACGACTCGGAGAAGACGTCCTTCGCCGACGGGTCGAACGAACCGAGCCCGGACCCGCCGAGGTCGGGTTCGTGGCAGATGGCGCTGGTCCACCCGAACAGCTTGCCGTCGTAGAAGACCGGCTGGTAGACGATCACGTCGCTCTGGTGCAGGCCGCCCCCGACCCACGGGTCGTTGCACAGGAACATGTCGCCCTCGGTGATGCCCGGGTTGGTGGCGCGGTGCCGGAGGGTCCAGTAGATGGCGAGGTCGACGGCGCCGACGAGCATCGTGTTGTACAGGCCGACCTGGACTTCCTGGCCGATCTCGTCGCTGATCGCGAAGTCGAAGTCGTTCGCGTCGGTGACGATGGGGGAGCCGGACATCCGCTTGAGGGCCTCGCCCATCTCGTCGGTGACCGACCACAGCCGGTGCCGGATGACCTCGTAGGTCAGCGGGTCGAGTTCGTCGATCTGTTCCTGGGTGACGCTGTGGACGGGCAGCGACGGCGGCAGTGAGCGTGAGAGTTCGTCGGGGTCGATCGGTCGGCTCGAGAAAATTTCGGCGCCGGGGATTTGCATGGTCATCTTCGGGTGCTCCTACTGGGCGACGATGTTGAGGTTGCCGAGGCGGTCGACGGTGCCGGTGGTCTCGTGCGGGACGACGACCGTCGTGGTGGGGACCTCGACGATCGCGGGGCCCTGGAGGACCTGTCCGGCGAGCAGTGTGCTGTAGTCGTAGACGTCGGTGTCGGTGTAGCCGATCCGCCCGTCCAGGCACACCTTGCGGGTGCCGATCTTTGCGGCGGACGCGTCGGCCGAGTCCGCGGATTTCAGTTCGGGCAGGGTGGGGGAGAAGGGCAGGACGCCGGTGACGCGCACCCGGTAGGTGATCGCCTGGATCCCGGCCTCCCGGAATCCGCTGTCCTGTCCGTAGAGTTCGGCGTAGCGCTGCTCGAACAGGTCCGACGCCCGGGCGACTCCCTCGGCGTCGAGGCTTCCGGCCGGCACCGGTGTCGCCACTTCCGCCAGCTGCATGGTGTAGCGCATGTCGATTTCCCGTTCGACCTCCACGCCGGTGAACTTCAGCCCCTGCCGGTCGAGCGCTGCCCGGACCTGGTGCTCGAGCTGGTCGAAGTTGCGTTCGGCCCGGACGGGATCGAGTGGCATCGCGGCCGGGTCCGACAGCTCGGCGGCGAGCACGATGTTCGACGACGCCAGACCGTAGGCGGAGAACGCGGAGGCCACCTGGCCGAGCGGGACGACGACCTCGCGGACCCCGACCTCGCGGGCGTAGGCGGCGCAGTGCGCTGGGCCGGCACCGCCGAATGCGTAGAGCACGAAGTCGCGAGGATCGTGTCCGGCCTCGACCACGGTCTTGCGGAGCAGGTCACCGGTCTGGGCGTTCTGCACCGCGTAGATCGCGGCGGCGGCGTCCTCGATCGACAGGCCCAGGGGTTCGGCGATCCTGGTGCGGATCGCTTCCCGTGCGAGTTCTTTGTCGAGTGGTTTGCGGCCACCGAGAAGGCCGCGTTCGGGCAGGATCCCGAGCACCAGGTTCGCGTCGGCGTTGGTGGGTTCGGTGCCGCCCTGCCCGTAGCAGGCAGGCCCGGGCACGGCCTGCGCGCTGTGCGGGCCGATCTGCAGGTTGCCGCCCTGGTCGACCCAGGCGATCGCGCCGCCGCCGGATCCGATGGCGTGCACCTCGAGGGTGGGGACGTTGATCGGGTGATGGTTGATGATCGTGCTGGACGCGCGCACGGGCTCACCGTCGACGACGAGTCCGACGAGGAAGGTGGTGCCGCCGACGTCGGTGGCGATGATGTTGCGGTGCCCGAGCTGGGTGCCGAGCGACACCGCTCCGACGACGCCGCCGGTGAGCACCGATCCGACGGTGCTGATCGCGTTCTTCGGCGCCTCGGCGGCGGCGACGGCGCCGCCGTTGCTCTGCATCACCAGCAGCGGTCCGGCGAGCTTCCGGTCACGCAGCTTCGTCTCCAGTTCGCCGAGGTAGTCCCGCAGCCCGGGGCCGATCTGGGTGCTCATGATGGTGGTCGCGTTGCGGGCGAACTCGCGGATACGCGGGCTCACCTCACTCGACAGGGACACGAACATCGTCGGGTCGATCTCGTGGACGAGTTCGCGGATCCGCTGCTCGTGCGCCGGGTTGCGGAACGACCAGAGCAGCGAGACCGCGATGCCCGACACTCCGTCGTCGACGAGGGCGTGAATCGCCTCGCGGGCGGAATCCTCGTCCAGTGCCACGACGATGTTGCCGTCGCGGTCCAGGCGCTCCGTCACCTCGAGGGCATGCTTCTTCGGTACCAGGCCGTGAGACTTGCTCTGCCCCATCACGTTCTGCAGCTGCTCCGGGGAGCTGCCCAGATACCGCCCCTCGACGTTCATGATGTAGATCGAGTCGCGGTGACCCTTGGTGGTGAGGAACCCCACCGGCGGCACGTTCCCCATGACCAGGGCATTGAGCGAGGACGTGGTCCCGTGGGCGATGTGGTGCGTGTTCGCCAGCATCTCCTCGACCGGACATCCCAGTTGCTCGGCGAGCACGTCGAGGACGTCGATCACGCCCTGCGAATAGTCCGGCGGGGTCGAGGGAGCCTTCGCGGCGAGAACTGTGCCGGCATTGTCGTCCAATACCGCATCCGTGAACGTGCCACCGACGTCCACTCCGATCACATATGCCATTACCTCTGCGCTCCTTCGAAATGAGGTGGAAGTTCCCGACCGGTGCGAGGTCGTCCTCCAACACCGTCTTACGTCAATGTCGAGTATTCGACGTGGCTGATGACATGTCAAGAGCGGATTGTGAGAGCGGTCACGTCCCGGGCGCCGTTCACGGACCTGGACGTGGGGCTTGACGAATTGTCGTGGACGTCGAATACTCGTCATTAGCGTAAAACAACGCGTGCCGGGGTGCTCACTCCCCCGCCTCGCGACAATTCGACTTCAGAAGGGCACACCATGGGCATTCATCGCATCGGACTCGTCGTCCCGAGTTCCAATGTGACCGTCGAGACCGAGATGCCGGCGCTGCTCGGTCAGCACGCCGGCGCACAGTTCTCGTTCCACTCGAGCCGGATGCGCATGCAGGCCGTCTCGCCCGAGCAACTGCGGGCGATGAACGCCCAGCGTGAGCGGTGCATTCTCGAACTCGGCGACGCCGGGGTCGACGCCATCCTCTACGCCTGCCTGGTCGCGCTGATGTCGGTCGGTCCGGGTGAGCATCAGCGCGTCGAAGGGCTGGTCGCCGAACAACTCGCCACCGGCGGCTCCGAGGCGGCGGTCCGTTCGAGCGCCGGCGCGCTGATCGAAGCGCTCCGGGCCATCGGGGCCCGGCGCATCACCCTCGTCACCCCGTACCTGCGCCCCCTCGCCGAGCAGGTCGTCGCGTACATCGAGGCCGAAGGCATCCAGGTCCACGACTGGCGCGCACTCGAGGTCGCCGACAACGCCGAGGTCGGATGCATCCCCGGCGAGCGGGTGATGGACGCCGCCCGATCCCTGGACCTGCGGGGCGTGGACGCACTCGTGATCTCCGCCTGCGTGCAGATGCCCTCGCTTCCCCTGGTGCAGGCCGCCGAGGACGAGTTCGGGTTGCCCGTCCTCTCGGCCGCCACCGCCGGCGCCTACAGCCTGCTGCGCGCCCTCGACCTTCCCGTCGACATCCCCGGGGCCGGCAGTCTGCTCCGCGCCGACGTACCGGCCGCCGCCCGTCAATAGCCCCGAACCCCTTGGAGTTCACCATGTCCGAACTGCAGCACACCGTCAAAGGCGTCGATCATGTCGCCTATCCGACCTTCGATCCGGCCGGGACCGTCACGTTCTACCGCGACGTGCTCGGGTTCCCGGTCGTCCACTCGATCTGCGCGGCCGGGTGGGGACCGGAGAAGCACCCCGACTTCATCCACTTCTTCTTCGACATCGGCAACGACGACCGGCTGGCCTTCTTCTACTACTTCGGTCTCGAACCCTTCGACGGCGGACCGCAGGGTGATTCGTACTCCCGCTTCGCCGAGGACGTGCCGATCTTCTTCATCCGCTCCCGGCACCTCGCCATCCACGTCGACAGCGAGGACGACCTGATGGAATACCGCCGCCGCCTCGACGGCAGCGCGTGGCCGGTGGAGATGCAGATCCAGCACGAGACGATCGAGTCGATCTACACCCACGACCCCAACGGCTACATGATCGAGATCACCCGGGCGCTGCGCCCGGTCACCCCGCAGGAAGACCTCGACGCCAACCTCACCATCGACGCCCTCGTCGACGTGGTGACCGGGCCCGACCCCAGCATGGACGCCCTGCTGACCCGCAAGGCCGAACTGATCACCGAACGCGCTGTCGCCTGGCAGCAGCAACAGGAATCGAAGGAGATGGCGACCCGATGACCACCCTGTTCGTCCTCGACGTCCCCGAGAACACCGCGGTCGCGGAGGTCGCCGGCCGCGATCCGGCGATCACCGTCGACCACGTCGGCCCCTACTTCCGGATCGTGTCCGACTCCGACATCGTCATCGACCGGCGGGCCACCGGCTGCCGTCACGCCGTCTGGTACAGCAGCGTCGCCGGACTGGCGCAGTCCCGGATCACCCAGTGGGACAAGGACGCCATGCGGATCGAGCCGCGATGAGCGCGGACACCCGGCGGCTCGGCGCCGGCCGGTACATCGACGCCGCGCAGGCGCCGGACAGCACCGTCACGTCGGTGCACGAACTCGCGACCGCGGACGGGGCGAAGGTCACCGGTGTGCTGCGCGTCGTCCCCGGCGCCCGCACCGTCGTCGCACTCATGCACCCCCGCCAGGACCTGACGCATCATGTGCTGGTGCCCGAACTGCTCGCCCGCGGTTACGCGGTGTGGACGCAGGGCACCCGCTCGGTCAACAACGACGTCGCCCTGGTGCACGAGCAGGCTCTGCTCGATGCGGCGGCCGGCCAGGTCTTCCTGCGCGAGAAGAGTTTCGGGCACGTCGTCACGCTGGGGCACTCGGGTGGCGGCACCCTGTTCGCGTTCTATCACCAGCAGGCCGGTCTGCCCGCGGCGGAGCGGTTGACCCACACTCCCGCCGGACGGCCCATCGACCTGGCCGGCGCGCAGATGCCGCTGCCCGACGGCGCGGTGTTCATGGCCCCGCACCCCGGGCAGGGCGCCCTGCTGCTCCGGTTGATCGACCCGTCCGTCGTCGACGAATCCGACCCGTTGACGGCCGATCCCGAGCTGAATCCGTTCGATCCGGCCAACGGATTCGCCGAACCCCCACACAGTTCGGCGTATGCACCCGAGTTCGTCACCCGCTACCGGGCAGCGCAACACGACCGCGTCGCCCGCCTCGACGCCATCGCCCGGCAGCGCGTCGACGAGGCCGCCGACGCGCGCCGCCGGTACAAGGGCACCGCCGAACCGGCCGATCGGCGTGCCGCCCTCGTGCCCCGTGTCCTCACCGTCTACCGCACCGACGCGGACCTGCGGTTCACCGACCTGTCCCTGAGCCCCAACGAGCGCCCCTACGGGTCGCTGTTCGGCCGGCGGCCCGATCTGACCAACTACGGTCTCGTCGGCTTCGGCCGCTTCGCCACCCCCGATGCCTGGCTGTCGACGTGGTCCGGGCTCAGCACCAACGCCGACTTCCTGCGCTGCGCACCCGCCGTGTCCGCCCCCGCCCTGTTCGTCGAACTCACCGGCGACCAGGCCTGCTTCCCCGACGACGCCAAAACCATGTGCGATGCCCTCGGGTCCACGGACAAGACCCACGTCCGGGTCGCAGGCACCCACTTCGGCGGACCCATCGCCGAGGGCGCACCCACCGGGGCCGCCCTCGCCGCGGCCGACATCGGCTCCTGGCTGTCCGACCGATTCTCCTGACCCCCTTTATATCCGGGCACCCGATACCGCGCCGCGGTCGTCGGGTGCCCGGTCGAGCGGAGTACACATGACTGCCCGCCCCACCACCGCCCCCGTCATCGGGCTCTGCCTGATGGCACTGGTCCTCGAAGGGTACGACCTGCTGATGTACGGCACCGTCGTTCCCTCCCTCCTCGCCTACGCGCCCTGGCAACTCGACGCCACCGACGTCGGCATGCTCGGCTCCCTCACCGGTGTCGGCATGCTCGTCGGTGCACTGGTCGCCGCCGGCGTCGCCGACCGCTGGGGCCGCCGCCGCACCCTGGTCGCCGCGGTCCTGGTGTTCTCCGCGGCGATGGGTGTCTGCGCACTCGCGCCCACCCCGGCGGTATTCGGTATCGGCCGGATGGCGGTCGGAATCGGCGCCGGCATCCTCATGCCGACCGCTGCCGCCACGTTGATCGAGTTCTCCCACACTCGAACCCGGGCACGCTCGGTCGCAACGGGATTCGTCGGCACCAGCATCGGCGGAATTCTGGCCGGCGTGCTGTCGCTGTGGCTCGTGCCCACGTACGGTTTCCGGGCGATGTTCGTGGCCGGGCTGGTTCCGGCACTGCTGTTTCTGCCCCTGATGCTCCGGTATCTCCCCGAATCGCCCGCCTACCTGACCGCCCGCGGCCGCACCACCGCGGCCACGGCGATCGCCGCACGGTACGGGCTCGAACCCGAGCCCGCCACCTCGACCGGTCCGCACCCCGAACGCGGACTGCGCGCACTGTTCGGCCGCGGGCGAACAACCGCGACGCTGTTGTTCTGGGGCATGACCCTGGTGTGTCTGCTGGTGCTCTTCGGTGTCGCGACGTGGCTGCCCGCCCTGATGAAGTCGGCCGGATATCCGCTCGGGGCCGCGCTGTCCTTCCTGCTGACCCTGAACGTCGGCGGCGCAGCCGGAGCCCTCGGCGGCGCCGCACTCGCCGACCGGTACGGAATCAAACCCGTCACCGTGCTCGGATTCCTCTGCGCCGCAGTCTCACTGATCCTCATCACCACCGGCCCACCCACCGCCGTCGTCTACCTGCTCGTGCTGCTCGCCGGCGTCGGCACCACCGGAACCCAAATCCTGCTCAACACATTCATCGGCAGCCACTATCCCGCGGCATGCCGGACCACCGGCATCGGAATGGCACTCGGAATCGGACGCATCGGGGCGATCATCGGACCGACGTACGGCGGCTTCTTCGTCGCCATCGGAGCGGGCGCCACCTGGCAGTTGCTGGCCTTCGCCGCCCCGGCCGTCGTCGGCGCAGCACTGACCGCACTCGTACCGCGGCACACTGCAGGCGACTCAGTCGTCAAAACCCCCGCGGCCCTGCCCGAAGACCGGAAAGCCGTGTCATGACAATCGATTTCACCGGGCAGGTCGCCGCCGTCAGCGGGCTCAGAATCCGCGACCGGGATTGAGCAGCAGGGCCGGGTCGAGGGCCCGTTTGATGCGGGCCTGCACGTCGAGTGAGATCTCGTCGAGTTGGTGGGTGAGCCCTTCACGTTTGAGTTCCCCGACGCCGTGCTCACCGGTGATCGTTCCGCCCAGTGCGATGGCTGCGGCGCAGATGCGGTCGGCGGTCTCCATCGTCCGGCGGCGGGCGTCCTCACCGAGGTCGGGCAACAGCAGCATCGGGTGCACGTTGCCGTCGCCGGCGTGCCCGACCGTCGCGATGCGGACTCCGGTGTCCCGGGAGATCTCCGCGATCGTCGCGAGGAGTTCGGCGAGCCGGGTGCGTGGCACACCGACATCTTCGACGACGGTGGGGAACTGCTCCATCGTGGCCCACCCGGCGAGCCGGCGCGCCTGGAGGAACATGTCGGACTCGGTGGGATCGGCGGTGGCGACGGACAGGTCGGCGCCCGCCTCGTCGCAACATGTGGCCATCCGTTCGACCTGAGCGAGGGCGTCGGTTCCGTCGGCCTGGCCGATCAGGAGCAGCGCCGCCTCCCGGTCGAGGTCCATCCGCCGGTAGTCCTCGACCGCGTTGATCGTGGCGTTGTCCATCAATTCGAGCATGCTCGGGGTGACACCACTGGCGAAGATCGCGTTCAACGCCCTCCCCCCGGCCTCGAGGGTGGGGAAGGTCGCCACGAACGTCGCCGTGGCGGCGGGAGTCGGGCGAAGCCGCAACGTCGCGGAGGTGATGATGCCCAGCGCACCTTCGGATCCGATGAACAGCTGGGTCAGGTCCAGGCCCGCGACGTTCTTGACCGTCCGGCCGCCGGTGTGTAGCACGCGGCCGTCGGCGAGGACGACTTCGAGTCCGAGCACGGAGTTGCGGGTGACCCCGTACTTGACGCACCGCATACCCCCGGCATTGGTGGCGAGGTTGCCGCCGATGGTCGACACCTCGAAGCTGCCCGGATCGGGTGGGTAGAACAACCCGGCTTCCGCGACTGCCCGGCCGACGTCCGCATTGACGACTCCGGCTTCGACGACCACGGTCTGATTCGCCGGGTCGAAGTCTCGAATGGCGGTCATGTGCTCCATGCTCACCACGACGCAGCCGTCCAGTGCCGTGGCGCCGCCGGACAACCCGGTGCCTGCGCCGCGCGGCACGACGACCGTGCCGGTCCGGGTCGCCCACGACATGATCGCGGAGACATGCGCAGTGCACCGGGGCCGCAGGACCGCGACCGGCTTGCCTGCGGGCACCAGATCCGCGCTGTCGCGGCGGTAGCCCTCGATCAGATCGGGATCGGTGACGACGATGTCCGCGGGGACGGCCTCTGTCAGTTTCTCGAGGTGGTTCATGTTCCCTCCGTGGTCGATCGTCACGACTGACCGAAGGTCGTGCGGACCTCGATCAGGGTCGGCTCTCCCGCCGCGAGGGCGGCTTTGAAGGCGGTGGTGAAGTCTTCGGCCGTGTCGACCGCGCTGCCGCACACCCCGTATCCCTCGGCGATCTGGACGAAGTCGATGCCGGGAACATCCAGTCCGGGAGTTTCCCCGGTGTTCAGGATCCTCGAAAAGCCGCGCAGCGCACCGTAGGTCCCATTCTTGAGAATGATGATGATCACCGGAATCTTGTACCGGGCGGCGGTCCACAATGCGGTGATCCCGTAATTCGCCGACCCGTCTCCGATCAGTCCGATCACCTGGCGGTGCGGGTCGGCGAGTTGCGTACCGACCGCGGCGGGGAGCCCGAAACCGAGCCCGCCGGACGCGGGGAAGTAGTAGCTACCCTGCCGTGAGAGGTCCATCTGCGCCCAGAACGCGTCCCCGGTCGAGGTGGACTCGTTGACATAGATGGCGTCGTGCGGGGCGGCGCCCCGCAGCAGGGCGAACAGGTGCGCCGGATCGAGACCGGATCCCACCGAGCCCGTCTCGGGGAAATCGGCCGGCGGAGCGAGCGGCGCGCGGTCGCTCGCGGTGACCATCGTGGCGAGGACGTCGAGGGTGTTCGCGATCGGCGCGACGTAGGCGTCCCCGAACGGGGCGCGAGCCGCCTCCTCGGAATCGTCGGTGATGTGGATCAAGCACGCGCCGTCGGGCAGATACTTACCCGGAACGTATTGGTGATAACGGAATACCGGTGCCCCGACGACGAGGATCAGATCGTGCCCGGCCAACGTCTGCGACAGGTCCGCGACGCCGGCGGGCAGAACGCCCCGGAAGCTCGGGTGGCGGGTCGGGAACGGGCACCGCGACGGTGACGGCGCGATCCACACCGGGGCGCGCAACTTCTCGGCGAGCTGAACAGCGTGCGCGTTGGCGTGATCCGCGTCGACGGCGGGTCCGAGGACGAGTGCCGGGTTCGTCGCGCCCTCGAGCAGGTCGATCAGGTCTCCGATCTGCCCGCCCGACAATGCTGCCGCGCCGTGCACCTCACGATCGAGGAGGCGCGCGGCTTCGGCGGGCGCCTCCGCTGCCCAGTCGTCGTACGGCACCGACACGTAGACCGGGCCGCGGCCCGGCTGCAGCGCAGTGTGGATGGCTTGGCTCATGGTGCGCGGCACGTCTTCCGCACAGGTCGGCTCGCTGCTCCACTTGACCAATGGCCTCATCAGCGTGCCGGCATCGACGTTGGACAGCATGACTTCCTGACCGATCGTCGACCGCACCTGCTGCCCGGCGGTGACGATGAGCGGGCTGTGCGAGTACACCGAGTTGGTCAACGCGCCCATCGCATTACCGGATCCGGACGCGGCGTGCAGGTTGACGAATGTCGCCTCGCCCGTGACGAGGGAGTAGCCGTCGGCCATCGACAACACGGCGCCCTCGTGCAGGCCGAGGATGTACCGGAAGTCGTCGGGCATCCCGGACAGGAACGGAAGTTCGTTCGATCCCGGATTGCCGAACACGGTGGTGAGGCCGCGGGCACGCAACAGGTCATACGTCACTTCACTCACCGTTGCCATGGTTCTCCTTGTGATCGGCGACACCGATCGGTGCCTGTCTCAACGCTAGGTCCGGACGTTCGATAATTCCAATGAATGTTTCTTATGCCGACATAGATGTTGTCGATGTCAGAGTGGGTCCGTACCGGAGAACTGGAGCGATAGGCGACCGACGTCACCGGCGAAGCGGACATGTTCCGGGGTCAGTTCGGCGACGGTGCGCACGCCCATCAGTTGCATCGTCCGGACGACTTCGGCGGACAGGATCTCGATGGCGCGGTCGACCCCTCGTCGCCCGCCGGCCATCAATCCGTACAGGTATGCGCGTCCGATGAAGGTGAAATCGGCCCCGAGAGCGAGCGCGGCGACGATGTCGCCGCCGGTGAGGATCCCGGTGTCGAGGTACACCTCGGCGCCGGTGCCCGCGAGCGCTTCCCGCACCCGGGGGAGCAGGCGCAGCGGTACCGGGGCACGGTCGAGTTGGCGGCCACCGTGGTTCGACAGCACGATCGCATCCGCGCCGTGTTCGACACACGTGCGGGCATCGTCGACCGTCTGGACGCCCTTGACGACGAGGCGGCCGCGCCATTCCCGTCGAAGCCCGTCGAGGTCGCTGAACGTCAGTGAGGGGTCGAACATTTCGTTGATCAGCTGAGCAACCGATCCCGGATACGAATCCAGTGACGCGAAGCTCAGCGGCTCCGTGGTCACGACGTCGACCCACCACCGAGGGTGACGGACGATGTCGGCGAATGTGCGCGCACCGAGAGTCGGGGGAACGGTCATCCCGTTCCGTAGGTCGCGAAGTCGGGCACCGCCCACCGGAGTGTCGACCGTGACGACGAGGGTCCCGAAGCCGGCGTTCCGTGCGCGGTCGACGAGGGCCATCGATTTGTCCCGTTCACGCCACAGGTAGAGCTGAAACCAGCGGTCCGCGTTCGGGGCCGCCGCGGCGACGTCCTCGAGCGCCACCGTGCCCATCGTGGAGAGCGTGAAGGGGATCCCGTGCGCGTGTGCCGCTCGCACCCCGGCGATTTCGCCCTCGGTATGCATCAGCCGGGTGAAACCGGTCGGCGCGATTCCGAACGGCAGTTCACTGACGTGGCCGCCGACGGTGGTCGAGGTACTGGTGACGGAGACGTCACGCAGAATGCTCGGTTGGAATTCGACGTCCCGAAAGGTGCTGCGCGCACGCTCGATTCCGATCTCCTGCTCCGCCGCCCCGTCGACGTAGTCGAACACCATCTTCGGCACACGCTTGCGGGCGATCGACCGCAGATCCGAGATGGTGCAGGCCCTCTCGAGCGCCGCCTGCGATCGGTTCGGGTTCGGCCGGTCGAACCGGAGGAACGGCTTCACACCCGACCAGCTGGGGAACTGTCGCGACGTCACCATCGACGTGTCACCTTTCTCTCGGAACAATCGACCGGCTACGAGAGGGCCGATTGCTGCGCGATTCCTGCCGCCGCCGTCGGTACGGCTGACGTGGTGACGCGCTGACGCGGCACCAGCAGGGCGGCCATCGCGCCGATGACGGCGATCACGGCGAAGAGGTAGAAGGCGGGGGCGACGCTCGCACCGTTCGCGATCACCAGGCCGGTCAGCGTCGGTCCGGTCACGCCACCGATTCTGCCCACGGACGCCACCCACGCCGTTCCTGCCGCACGACTCGATGCGGGAAAGTACGAGGCGGCGAAACCGTAGATGAGGACTTGTGCACCGATCGTTCCGGCGCCGGCGACGAAGGCGAGGACGAACAGGAGCCAGGAGGAGACGTCGGTGCTCAGCACGAGGATGGCGACGGCGGCACCGGCGAGCGATGCCGCCGTGACGGCCTGCGGTCCGACCCGGTCGGACAGCCGCGACGCGAACAGCGGCACGATGATCGCGCCGGCGTTGAGTACCAGCAGGAAGGTCAACGCCGAGCTGCTGCCGAAGCCGGACGACTGCATCAACTTCGGCAGCCAGGTGTTGAGCGCATAGGTCAGCAGCAGTCCGCACGCGCTCAGCAGCCCGAACAACAACGTCGCGCGACGGAGCTCGCGGGTGAACAGTGCGCGCGGCCCGATCTTCTCGCCGACCCGCGGGGGCTCGGGTCGGTCGATGCCGGCGCGGTCGGCAACGCGGTTCGCGTCGGCGACGCGGCCACGGGCGAGCAGGAAGCTCGGCGACTCGGGCAGGTATTTCAGCATGACGGGAACGAAAACCAGCAGTGGCAGAAGTCCGATCCAGAACATCGCCCGGACTCCGAAGGCGTCGACGACGACAAGTCCGAGCAGGGCGGCGAGAACACCACCGCCGGGGAAGCCCGCCCAGACGATGGCACTGTAGGTGTGGCTCTTGCCTTTCGGCGCGAACTCGACGGCCATGGCGGCCGCGAGAGGGATGAGGGCACCGACGCCGACACCGACGAAGAACCGGGCGATACCGAACAGGGTGGCGTCGGGAGCGATGGCGCACACGCCCATCCACGCGGAGAACCATCCGGTCGCAGAGATCATCAAGGCTCGGCGGCCGAGTCGGTCGGCGATGGCGCCGACCAGAATCGATCCGGCCAACATGCCGACGAGTGCGTAACTTCCGATCACTCCGGCCTGCGCGGGTGTGAGATTCCAGGCGGGATCGGCGAGCATCGCGGGCAGGGTCGTTCCGTAGGCCACCATGTCGTAGCCTTCGAAGACGACCGCCAGCAGGCACAGCAGGAGAACGACGCGCGCAGACGTGCCGGTGTTGTCGCGGGTGCCTGGACTTGGGTGAGCACTCATGGTGACTTCTCTCTCGATGAAGACTGAGGGCGAGGCGCCGGTCGACTGTGGGTGGCTCGCAAGAGCTGTTTCGAACGTGGATTTCTCTCGGTCGTTCGATCTCACGGAATCCGGGTGCGGCCTTCGCTGTGGTCGACGTCACGCTATCGCTCCCGAAAGAATGTATCCAATGAATGTTTGACATACCCCCATTGATGGCATCTATTAATGGTTGTGGCCGACTACGACTTGAACCTTGTCCGGACGTTTCTGCTGCTCTACGAAACCCGGAGCGTCACGCGTACCGCCGAGTGCCTTTCGCTCACCCAACCGTCGGTCAGTCACGCGCTCGGCCGGATGCGAAAACAGTTCAACGACAGCCTTTTCAGCCGATCCACGGGGGGCCTTCAACCCACCGAACTCGCTACGGCGATGTATCCCAGCCTCCGCCAGGCGATCGAGGTCATCGACAGCACGGTCAGCGGCGTCGGGCAATTCGACCCGGCGACGTCGCATCGGACCTTTCGCCTGCACGCGACCGATCTCGGCGAGGTGAATCTGCTACCGCCCGTGCTCGCGCGCATCGCGGAGGCCGCACCGGGCGTCGATCTGCACATCACGCCGCTCAACTTCTCCGTCGTCGAAACCGAACTCCGGCAGGGCCAGACCGATGCCGTCATCTGCACCCCACGGATCGCTGCCGACGACGTCGAACGCGACGTGCTCTTCGAGGACCACTACTGCGGGATCTGCAGCGACGCGCATCCACGAATCGGCCCCACACCCACGCTCGAGGAATTTCTGCGCGAACGCCACATCGCCGTCGACGTCTCCGCCGGCCACACCGACGTCGACCGGTCACTGTCGCTGCTCGGCCACTCCCGGGACGTGGCACTGCGCATCAGCCACTTCGCCGCCCTTCCCCCGCTGCTCGAGACGACCCCCTACCTGTCGATCATCCCGGCCTCCGTCTCGGAGCAGTTCTGTCGCATGGCCGGCGTGACGACCTTCGAACTCCCCTTCCCGGTGCCGGCCGTGGAAATCTCGCTGTACACCTACAAACGCGTGCTCCCGGACCCCGGAACGGAATGGTTCCGCAGCATCATGAAAACGGCCCTGACCCGGGCAGGCGACGACCCCGGTCGCTGACTCCTCGTCGAGAACACCGCTCGTGTCGTGCTCCACGGTGTGTCCAGAAATGGAACACGACTGCCCCTTGCCGAGCTGTCATGATCGTCACAACGCGCTTGCGCCACAGCCGCAATCTCGGCGCCGGCAGCACCGTCTGATCATTCTCGACGACACTCCCAGGGGACTTCTCATGGATCTGCACTACGACTCTCTGTTCATCGGCGGCGACTGGGTTCGACCCACGACGAGTGAGCGGATCACGGTCGTCTCGGCCAGCACCGAACAGCCGATCGGCTCCGTGCCCGAGGCGCAGGAGGCCGACGTCGACGCGGCAGTGGCGGCCGCCCGCCGCGCATTCGACGATCCGGCCGGGTGGGCGCAGTGGGCCCCGGCCGACCGCGCCGCCGCCATGGAACGCCTCGCCGACATCCTCGAACGCGGCGCGGAAGACGTCGTCCAGCGCGTCAGTGCGCAGAACGGCATGCCCGTGGCTGTTGCCCGCCAGCTCGAGGGCGCGTTCCCGGTGATCCTGCTGCGCTACTACGCCGGCCTCGCCCGGGACACGGCCACCGAGGAGACCCGCCCCGGCCTGTTCGGCGGCAACACCCTGGTGCGCCGCGAACCCCTCGGTGTGGTGGGCGCGATCGTGCCGTGGAACTTCCCGCAGACCCTGGCGGCGTTCAAATACGCCCCCGCGCTGGCGGCGGGCTGCACGCTGGTGATCAAGCCGTCCCCGGAAACGGTGCTCGACAGTTACACGTTCGCGGAGGCCGTCGCCGAGTCCGGCATCCCGGCGGGTGTGGTCAACATCGTCCCCGGCGGCCGCGAGGTCGGTGCCCACCTGGTGGCCCACCCGGACGTCGACAAGATCAGCTTCACCGGCTCCACCGCCGCCGGCCGGTCCATCGGCGAGGTGTGCGGCAGGCTGCTGCGCCCGGTGACGTTGGAACTGGGCGGCAAGTCCGCTGCGATCATCCTCGACGACGCCAGTCTGGACCTGCAGAATGTCGCGGAGAAGCTGTTCACCGCAACGCTTCTTAACAACGGGCAGACGTGCTTCCTCGGCACCCGCGTACTCGCACCGCGGGCGCGTTACACCGAAATCGTGGACCTGTTCACCGATTTCGCCGGCGCACTGAAGGTGGGCGACGCACTCGACGACACCACCCAGATCGGCCCGATGGCCACGGCGGCGCAACGGGAGCGGGTGGAACGGTACATCGCCAAGGGTCGCGGCGACGGTGCGCGCGTCACGATCGGTGGCGGGCGGCCCGCCGACCGTGACCGTGGGTGGTTCGTCGAACCGACCGTCTTCGCCGACGTCGACAACAATCACACCATCGCACAGGAGGAGATCTTCGGACCGGTGCTGTCGCTGATCCCCTACGCCGACGAGGACGACGCGGTCCGTCTCGCCAACGACTCGGACTACGGACTCGGCGGCACCGTGTGGACGAACGACCCCGAACGCGGCCTCGCGGTGGCGAAGCGGGTGCAGACCGGCACCATCGGCGTCAACACCTACCTGCCCGAACCGACCGCACCGTTCGGTGGCGTCAAGGCCAGCGGTATCGGGCGGGAACTCGGGCCCGAGGCACTCGCCAATTACCAGGAACTAAAGTCCGTCTACCTGGGCTGATACGCGATCCGGGTCGGTGGTCCGTATCGGCAGGCCCGGGTCCTCCAGGCCCGCCCGGACGTAGACTCGACAAACGGGCGTCAGCTGTGGAAGGGAATGTCGGGACATGACCGAACTCGACAATTCGTCGCGACCGCTCATCGCGCAGTCCTGGCAGCGCGTGGCGATGAGCGGGCTGTACCCGGGAGCGTCCGTCGACGACGCGGCGATCGAGGAAGTCGACCGCCGCAGCCGGCTCATGGTCGCCGCGGCGCCGGTGCTCGACGAGATGGCGGGTGAACTGGACGGGGCCGGTTTCGCCGTCATCCTCGCCGACCGCAACGCACGACTGGTCGACCTCCGCTACGGCGAGCGGCATCTGCAACCGAAACTGGAGAGGGTCGGCACCGTGGAAGGCCGCCGATTCCTCGAGGAGACGACTGGCACGAACTCCATCGCCACGGCGTTCGAGTTGCGCCGGGGCCTGGCGGTCCGCGGCGAGGAACACTACATCGAGGCGCTGAAGAAATTCAGCTGCTACGGCCAACCGGTGGTCAACCCGGTGACCCGGAGGATCGAGGGTGTCCTCGACATCACCTGCCTGAGCGAGGACGACAGCCCCCTGTTGGCGCCGTTCGTGATTCGGTCGGCACGGCAGATCGGGGAGCGGCTCCTCGAGGAGTCGCGTCAGGCGGAGCAACGGATCTTCCGCAGCTTTCAGGACGCGACGGCCCGTGCCCGTACCCGCGCGGTGATCGCCATCGGCGACGACATCCTGCTCGCGAACACCGCGGCGGTGCAGATCCTCGAACCGGCGGATCATGCGCTGCTGCGCGCACTGGCGGTCGAGGCGCCGCTGGATCGTGAGTCGACCCGCGACATCCGCCTGTCGACGGGACAGTGCCTGTCGGCCTCGGTGCTCCGGATCCCGGGAAGCGGCGCCGCCCTGTTCAGCTTCCACGAGGAGCTCACCAGGCGATCGATGGTGCTGCCGCCCGGCCCCGCCGCGGCGACCGGGTCCGTCCTCGTCACCGGCGAGGCGGGGACCGGCCGCACGACGGCGGCCCGCGCCGCGGCCGGCGAGCCGAGCACCTGGTTCGATGCCGCCGAGGTCGTCGAGATGGGTGAGCGGACGTGGGCGGAACAGGTACGGCGCAAGCTCGCCGAACCGGGCTGTGTCGTGATCGAAGCGGTGGATCTTCTCCCGGCGGCCCTGGCCCGTCGCACAGCCGACGTCCTCCGCACGGCACGCGCCCGGGCCATCCTGACCAGTGCACCGGTCGAGAATCTGCGACCGGAGCACGCGACGCTGGTCGCGCATTGCACCGAGCGAATCGAACTCGCGGCGCTGCGGCACCGTCGCCCCGACATCCCGGCGTTGGTGAACAGGATGCTCGACGACCTCGGCGCGGCCTCCCAGGTGCGGTTCACCCCGGCCGCACTCGAAGCGCTCGCCGGTCAGCAATGGCCCGGAAACCTCCGCGAACTGCACACCGCGGTGAAGACTGCCAGCGACACCCGCAGCGCGGGCGACATCACGGTCGGCGACCTCCCCGAGCAGTGGCGCGGCCGGATGACCCGTCAGCTGACCGCGCTGGAGCAGGCCGAGCGCGACACCATCGTCAAGGCGCTCAAGGACTCCGGCGGAAACAAGAAGGCCGCCGCGCAGCAGCTGGAGATCAGCCGCACCACCCTCTATCGCGCCATCCGAACCTTCGGAATCGCCGTCACGCCAACGGGTCCGCGCCTGCCGGCGCCCGATGACGCGCCCTCCGAACTACCCGGTAATCGTCAGCGTTGACGAAGGCGGCCGACGATCCCTCGATCGTCCGGGCGTGGAGACCGATCGGGAACCAATGAAGGCGTGTCAGAGGTTGCCGCGTTTGTCCTGCTCGCGCTCGATGGATTCGAACAGGGCCTTGAAGTTGCCCTTGCCGAAGCCGAGGGAGCCGTGGCGTTCGATGATCTCGAAGAACACCGTCGGCCGGTCGCCGAGTGGGCGGGTGAAGATCTGCAGCAGATAGCCGTCCTCGTCGCGGTCGACGAGGATGCCCCGCTTCTGCAGTTCCTCGACGGGAACGCGGACCTGGCCGATGCGGGCGCGCAACTCGGGGTCCTCGTAGTAGGCGTCGGGGGTGGAGAGGAACTCGACCCCTTCCTTGCGTAGTTCGTCGACGGTGCGGAGGATGTCGCCCGTGGCCAGGGCCAGATGCTGGGCGCCTGGCCCCTGGTAGAAGTCGAGGTATTCGTCGATCTGCGAGCGCTTCTTGGCGATCGCCGGCTCGTTGAGCGGGAACTTCACGCGGTGGTTGCCGTTGGCGACGACCTTCGACATCAGTGCGGAGTAGTCGGTGGCGATGTCGTCGCCGATGAATTCGGCCATGTTCACAAAGCCCATGACCCGGTTGTAGAAGCCGACCCATTCGTCCATCTTGCCGAGTTCGACGTTCCCGACGATGTGGTCGAGGGCCTGGAACAGTCGCTTGGGTGCGCCTTCGCGTTTGACGTAGGTGCTCTGCGCCGCGGTGTAGCCGGGCAGATACGCCCCTTCGTAGCGGCGGCCGTCGATCACGCGCTGAACGAGGGTGTGCCGGGTCTGCCCGTACGTGGCGATCGCGGCGATGCGGACCTTCCCGTGCTCGTCGGCCACGTCGTGGGGCTCGTCGAGAACGGTGGCGCCTGCCCGCTTGGCCTGGGCGATGCACTTGTCGACGTCGGGTACTTCCAGGGCGATGTCGACGACGCCGTCGCCATGGGTGGCATGGTGGGTGACGAGGGGGCTGTCGGGGGCGACGGCGCCCTTGACGACGAAGCGGATCGAGCCGGATTTGAGGACGAATGCCTTGTGGTCGCGGTTGCCGTTCTCCGGTCCGGAGTAGCCGACGAGCTCCATGCCCCACACGGATTGGTAGTAATGCGCGGTCTGCGTGGCGTTTCCGACGACGAAAACGATGGCGTCCCAGCCGCTGACCGGGAACGGGTCGGTGCTCGCGTCGTAGTCGACCAGGCCGACGAGCTGCTGGAGCTGCTCGAGATCGAGCTCGGCCTCGGTCTCCTGGGCGGTGAGCGTGTTGTGGGGCATGGATGTTCTCCGATTCTGTACGGGGTGAAAAACTCTTGGCGGCAGTGTCTTTGCGTGTGCCGGTGTCAGGTGGGGGTGTGGTCGATCAGGGGCCGCCCGGTCTCGGCGGACTCGGTGTCGGTGTGCCCGCGGCTGCGGCGAATCTTCCGGTAGACGAGAGCAGCGAGCAGCAGGCCCGCGAGCCAGAGTGGGAGGGCGATGGCGCCGGCGCGGAAATCCGGTAGCTGGGTCATCAGGGCGACCACACCGGCGAGGTAGGCCAGCACCAGGTAGTTGGCGTAGGGGAACAGCGGCGACCGGAAGGCGCCGGCACCGGCGGTCCGCCGGAATCGCAGGTGGCTGATCGCGATGGTGCTCCACGTGATGATCTCGGCGGAGAGGATGATCGCCACCAGGATCATCAGCAACTGACCCGGGAAGAGGTAGTTGAGCAGCACCACGATCCCGGTGATCGCGGAGTTGATCACGATGCCGGTGACCGGCACTCCGCGCTGATTGGTCCGGGCGAGCAGCGCCGGTGCCTGCTTCTTCGCGGCCATGCCGTGCAGAACCCGGGCATTGCTGTAGACCATGGTGTTGAAGACCGACAGGGCCGCCACGAGCACCACGATGTTGAGCAGGGTTGCAGCGCCACCGACGCCGAGCCCGTCGAGCATCAATACGAACGGGCTGCCGTCCACCCCGACCCGGGCCCAGGGCCAGATCATCAGCATGACCCCGATCGCGCCGACGTAGAACACCAAGATGCGGACGATGACGCCGTTGACTGCTTTGGGGATGCTGCGGGCAGGATCCTTGGCCTCACCGGCGGTGGTGCCGAGCGACTCGATGCCACCGAAGGTGAACGTGACCGCTACCAGGGACAGCAGAATCCCGGTCACCCCGTGCGGGGCGAATCCGCCACTGTCCCACAGGTTGCTCAACGCCGCGGAGTCGTAGTGCCCCGCCCCGAAGACGATGGCGACACCGAAGACGATCATGGCGACCACGGCGGCGACCTTGATCAGGGTGAACCAGAATTCGAACTCCCCGAATACGCTGACGTGGATGAGGTTGACGCCGGTGATCAGGACGAGGGCGACGGCGGCGGTCATCCAGTGCGGCAGGCCCGGGAACCAGAAATTCATGAACGTGCCCACCGCAGTCAGCTCGAGCATGCTGACGACGATGCACGTCATCCACCAGTTCCAGCCCGCGACAAACCCGACGATCGGGCCGCAGTGCTCGCGGGCGTATTCGCTGAAGGAGCCGGAGACCGGGCGGGCGACGGCCATTTCTCCGAGCATCCGCATGATCAGGAAGATCACCGCCCCGGCGACCACGTAGGCCAGTAGGACGGCGGGTCCGGCGGTGTGGATGGTGGACCCGGAGACGAGAAACAACCCGGTGCCGATCGCCGACCCGAGGCCGATCATCCGGATGTGACGGTTCTGGAGTCCGCGCTGCATCTGCGCGGGGGCGGCCGTTGTCGGTTCGTCCATGGTGTGCTCGCTCTTATCGCTGGTAGATGGTGTCGACGCAGGTGCGGTAGGCGTTCTCGGTGGGCGTGATGCCGAGTTCCTTCGCCTGCGTGAGGTTGGCCCGGGTCTTGGCGGGGACGATGCGTTCGACCTTGGCCATCAGGTCGGCGGTGTTCGCGTCGGCTCCGTGCAGGTATTCCTCGGCGCCGCACATCACGCCGGCGGTGTTGTGCCACCACTCGGTCTGGAAGAGGATGCCGCGTTCCGCCAACAGGTCGGCCAGCCGGATCTCCTCGTCCTGCGTGGTGGCCTTGAGCTGGTTGTTCGCCGGTCCGAAGACGTAGCGGAACTGGATTCGCCGGATGGTGTCCTCGTCGAGGATTCCGCCGATCGCGCAGGGGCAGAACACATCCGCTTCGATGTCCATGATCGCCCCGACGGGCACCGACTCGACCGCCCGACCGGGGTGGGTGGCGAGGAAGTCCGCGGCGCGGGCGGTGTCGATGTCGGAGACGACGACGCGGGCGCCGCCGTCGAGCAGGTATTCGGCCATCGACCAGCCGACCGCACCGAGGCCCATGACGGCCACGGTCTTGCCGGACAGCGAGTCGGTGCCTTCCGCGAACCGGACGGCCTCCTTCAGGGCCAGGTAGGTGCCGTATGCCGTGGGCTTGCCGGTCTCGCCCAGCGGTGACGCGGGGCCGCTGGTGAACGACTTCGAGAAGTGCGCGTTGATGACGTCGGACATCGCGGTGGGGAAGTTCATGTCCGGGCCGGTCATGGTGCGGCAGTGGTCGAGCGCGAACGACAGGAAGCCCAGCGCTTCGAGGTCGTCGAGGTTCAGCGGGTCCATCTGCACGGTGGTCTTGCAGCCCCCGAAGTCCAGATCTGCGGCGATGTTCTTGAAGCTCATCGCACGGCCGAGGTTCAGGCCGTCGATGATCACGTCCAACTCGCGCTCTTCGAGCGGATGGCGACGGATCCCGCCGGCCAGGGTGGCGTGGCGCTTGTTCATCAGGCCCTGCCGTCTGCTGTGCTGGTGGCACATGAACCGGATGTCGCGGCCCTGGTGGTAGTAGACCTCGATGCCGAAGTGCTTGCCGCCGCGCAGCAGCTCGAGGATCTCGTTCAGGTAGTCGGCGAGGCCGTGCTCGGCGTAGAGGGCGAGGACCTGCTCGTGACCCAGGTACACCGCGTCCGACGTCAGCAGACTCTCCACATGGAAGCTGCGGTTGTACTGTGCGAAGTCCAGATCGGCATCCCACTCCTTCGCCGCATACAGGCGGTGCCGATCCGTCCTCCAGTCGTATTGCAACTTCAACGACGTCAGGCCGGCGGCCTTCAGCGGGGCGAAAATGCTCTGATCCACGATGTGTCTCCTCGTCTTCCACGTCTACCCGGCTACTCCCGATGTGACCCGGGTCGCAGTTCCAGTGACTTCCATCGTGGAGCTCTGACCAGTGCGTTGTCTCTAGCCACGCATCTCGAGTACCTTCGACATATGTCTAAGGTCGACGGAAACGGACCGAGCCGCCTCAGCGAGATGCAGGCGCTCGTCGACGACCTGGCCGACGCTCTGCACCGCTCGGTTGCCGTCGACAATCCCCGCTTCGAGCTGCTGTGCGCGAGCGCCCAGACCGGGCCGATCGACCAGATCCGGGTCACCGCGATCATCGACCGCGCGCCCCCGAAACCTCCGTTGCCGTGGATGCTCAGTCTCGGGGTCGCCACCTCCACCGAGCCGGTGCGGCTCCCCCGGAACGAGGACTACGGCATGCTCCCGCGGGTCTGCTTCCCCATCCGACGGGAAGGGGCGCTGCTCGGCTACCTGTGGTTGTTCGACGAACCCCCCGTCACCGAACGCGAGATGTCCGACGCCGGCAGCACCGTCTCCGCGCTGGCGCCGCTCCTCGCGTCCGACGACACCGAAATCCGCCAGCGTGCAGACGAACTCGCCCGCCTTCTCACGGCCGCGACCACACGGCAGACCGCATCCGCCGCGGTCCGAGAAGCGTTGGAGAGCGGTCGCCTACCGCCGCGTGGGGACCTGCGCGTGCACGTTGCCGAAGTCCGCCGGCGCCGCCGAGGGAAACCGGCGGACCAGGACAACCAAGACCTGGAACTCGAGCTGGCCCGCCGCCGGCTCGCCCGACCCTTCCTGGCCCGGTATGCCGAAGACCGACTGGTCACCGTCTCCATGAACACGACCGCAGGGGAGATTCGGGAGGTCGAATCGACCCTGACCCGCGCCGTGCACGCCGCCGGATACGAGGTGGTCGGGGCCGGCACCGCCGCCGCCGACACCGCCGACGATCTCGAAGAGTGCAGTCACCGAGCGCAGTTCGCCGCGGAACTCTCCAACCCGCACACCGGCTCGACGCGCTTCCGGCAGTGGGAGGACCTCGGATCCTGGCGCCTGCTCTACGGCAGACCGCTACGACAGGACACGGTGCGAAACCTCAGCGCCGACGCCGATCGCCTCCTTCGTAACGGCAGTATCGAGCACTGGAAGACAGTCGTCGCCTACCTCGACGCCGGGCGGCGCGTCGACGCCACCTGCGAGGCCCTCTCGATCCACCGCGCCACCTTGTACTACCGGCTCAACCGAATACGCGAACTACTCGGCGATCAAGCCCTCGACGACGGTTGGCGCGCCACGGCCCTGCACGTCGCACTCAAACTGCACCAGCACCTCGCCGACCGACAGGCGTGACGATCAGGTGGTCTCGTAGTTCTCCACCGCGCGCTCGAGGTGCCTGCGCATCTCGCCCTGCGCACGATCGAGGTCGGCGGATCGTAACTCGTCCAGGAGTTTTCGATGCTCTGTCGCGAGGTCGCGGGGATTCGGGTACGACTTCTGGATCTGCGCCAGGCACAACTGCATTTCGTCTTGCAGTGTCGAATAGATTCGGCTGAGTCGATTGCTGCCGACGGCGTCGATGATGGCGACGTGGAATGCCGAGTGGACTTCGACTCGGTCCGCCCAACTGGCGTCGGCCGGCATCTGTTCCATCTTCTCGAGCTGCCGCTCCGCCTCGCCGAGGGGGATGCCGTTCTCGACGATGACCCGGACGCTTTCGAGCTCGAGTGGAATCCGCACGAAATACAGATCGCGGACGTCCTCGTGATCGAGAACCGGAACGATCAGCGACCGACCCTGGGACTGCTGGGCGAGGTGACGGCTCGTCAGCACCTGCAGCGCCGACCGCACCGTGGGGCGCGCGACGTCGAACATGGCGGCAAGGCCCGTCTCGGTGAGCGGGGTCCCGGGCGCGAGGGCACCCCCGAGGATCTGGGCACGGATCTCCGCCACCAGCGCGTCGCGGGTGGTCTGGGTTTGCAGCACTGGGCTCATTAGCGTTCTCCTCCGGCCGCAGTATATCTGCTATACCGTCTTCCACCCTCACGCGCTCTGTTGTACTGTATAACAGTATTACCGCCTTGGTTGCCGGGCTGGGACACTACGAAAACCCGCTAGGAGAACCACCATGAATCTGGCCGACTACGACGCCTTGAGCTTCGATTGCTACGGCACCCTGATCGACTGGGAGGCAGGTATCGCCGCTGTCCTCTCGCCCTGGGCGAAGGAGGCCGGGTTGGCGTCGACCGACGAGGAACTGCTCCTCGCGTACGCGGACAACGAGGCCCGGGCCGAACGCGAGACCCCCGACGCGCTCTACCCGGCGATCCTCGCCGACGCCTTCCGCCGCACGGGGAAGACGCTCGGCAAGGACGTCAGCGACGAATGGGCCGCCAGGCTCGGCGCATCGGTCCCCGACTGGCCGGCGTTCCCCGACTCCGCCGAAGCACTTGCCTCCCTGGCGCAGGACTACAAGCTGATCATCCTGTCCAACGTCCACCGTGCGGGCTTCGCCGGCAGCAACGCACGCCTGGGAGTCGAGTTCGACAAGATCATCACCGCCGAGGACGTCAAGGCCTACAAGCCTGCGCCGAACCACTTCGAGGCTCTCGACGGCGCACTGGAGGAACTCGGGGTTCCCCGCGAGCGTCTTCTGCACGTGGCGCAGAGCCTCTTTCACGACCACGTGCCCGCCAAGCGCCACGGCCTGCCCTCGGTGTGGATCAACCGCCGCCACGACCGCCCGGGCTGGGGCGCGACTCCCGAACCCTCCGACGACTACACCTACGCCCTCGAATTCCCCACCATGGCGGAATTCGCCGCCGCCGCACGCGCCGCGAAGGAGGCGGGGCGGACCGAATGACGCGCCGCGGGGCCCATCCCGCCACGTCACTCCGAGTCGATGACGCCGTTTCGTCGCGGGGCGTGCTCGCGTAGGTTCGCGTTCACGCGGACGAGTACCGGCAAGGCTTGCTCCAGCGCCCCGACGGTTTCCGCCAGTGACTTCGTCGCGACGCGAGCAATTCTCCGCGGGAATGGGAAGCGGAAAGTCGGACGGTGAGTTCCCCCGCACGGTAGCGCATTTCCAGGGCAAGACCCCTCGAGGCCGCGCCCGAGAAGGTGGTCGTCATCTCCACCGGCCAGGCCGACGCGGAACGCCCGCACCCCCTCACACGCTCTGGTAGCCGCCGGTGTCGGAGGATGGCTGGTCAAGTCACATGATGCGGACATTCGTCTGCGCTGGTTCGACGATGCGCGGTGAGCGGGCGAGGGCGTCCTTGACCGTGGCGACTGCGAGGGCGAGTCGGGCTTCGTCGATGCCGGTGTCGATGCCGCGGTCGTGGAAGTGGGAGACCAGTTGTTCGGTGGCGACGTTGCCATGGGCGCCGGGGGCGAACGGGCAGCCTCCGTAACCGCCTATGGCGCTGTCGAAGTGGGCGATGTCGAGTTCGGTGGCTGCGGCCAGCGCGGTGGCGAGGGCTTGCCCGTCGGCGTTGTGCAGGTGCAGGCCGATCTCGACGTCGGGGAGGTCGTCACGCACGGCTCCCACGGAGCGCAGGACGTGCTCGGTGGTGGCGGTGCCGAGGGTGTCGGCCAGTGCGAGGCGGTCGATTCCCATCGCGGCGAACGTTTCGGCGACCCGAACGAGTCGTTCCGGTGCGATGATGCCGTCGAAAGGGCAGACGAACGCGGTGGAGACGGCGCCGATGAAGCGCTGGCCGGGGTGGGCGCGGACGGCTTCGGCGAGGTCGTCGAGCGCCTGGTCCGAGGATTTGCCGGCGTTGACCCGGCTGTGTCCCGTACTCGCGGAAGCGGCGATTTCGATCACGTCGACACCGGTGGCGATGGCGCGCAGCACGCCCTTGGCGTTGAGGGCGAGGGCGCTGACCTCCACGGTGGGGTGCCGGCGGGGAAGCCGTGGGATCAGCGTCTCCGCGTCGGCCATCTGGGGGACGCGGGCGGCGGAGACGAACGAGGCTGCTTCGATCTTGCGAACGCCTGCGGCGATGAGGGCGTCGGCGATGCCGACCTTGTCGTCGGTGCTGACGATGGCGTTCTCGTCCTGCAGGCCGTCGCGCAGCACGACGTCGGTGATGATGACGGGCATGGGCAACCTTTCGGTGCGTGACGGCGCCGTGGGCAGAGTGCAGGGCACCGTCCAGCGATGGGTGGTCTTAGATGATGTTCCGCTCGCGGTAGTGGGCGAGTTGCCGGTCGTCGAGGCCGAGTAGCCCGGTCAGAACCTCGTCGGTGTGTTCGCCGAGTTCGGGGCCTACCCACCGCACCGGTGTCGCGACGCCGTCGAATTGGGGGACGACGCCGGGCATTCGTACCTCTTCTAGGTCGTCTTCGATGCGGATCTTGTGGCTTTGCAGCATGCTGCGGCTGCGAAAGTGCTCGTTGTCGACGATGTCGGCGGCGGAAAGGATTTCCCCGACGGGAACTCCGGCGGCATCGAGTGCGGTCACTACCTCGGCCGCGTCGTGCTGCGTGGTCCACGAGGTGATCGCTTCGTCGAGTTCGGCTTCGCGCTGGTAGCGGACGTCGCCGTCGGCGAGGGTGGGGTCGTTGGCGAGATCCGGCCGGCCTACCGCTTCCATGAGGCGACCGAACACGCGGCTGGAGTTGCCGGCGATCATGACCGAGCCGTTGCGGCAGGGGTAGACGCCGCTGGGGACGACGCCGGGCAGGTTGCCGGCGGTGCGTTCGCGGTTGATGCCGTACGCGTCGTAGTCGGGGACCAGTGATTCGACGGCCATGAACACCGATTCGTAGAGGGCGACGTCGGCGACGGCGGGCCGTGAGTGGCCGCCGTCGCGTTTTCTTGCCAGGAGCATGACCAGGGCGGCGACGGCGCCGTGCAGTCCGGCGAGGATGTCGCCGATCGGGGCGGCAGCGCGCACGGATTCGCGGTCGGGGTATCCGGTGATGTGGCGCAGGCCGCCGAAGGCTTCGGCGACGCCTCCGAACCCGGTCTTGTCCTTGTACGGCCCGTTCTGGCCGTAGCCGGAGATCCGGACGAGGACGATGTCGGGGTTGACCTCGGCGAGGCGGTCGGGTCCGAGGTTCCAGCGTTCGAGGGTGCCCGGGCGGAAATTCTCGATGATCACGTCGGACTGGCGGACCAGGTCGAGAATGGCATCGGCTCCTTCGGGGGTACGGAGGTCGAGGGTGACCGAGCGCTTGTTGCGGGCGATGGTCCGGAACATCATCGACGTCGTTCCCCGCCACCGGCGCCACCCGCGCAGTTCGTCACCGATGTCGGGGCGTTCGATCTTGATGACGTCGGCGCCGTAGTCCGCGAAGAGCCTGCTCGCGAACGGAGCGGCGACGAAATTGCCCAGTTCGAGCACTCGGATCCCGTCGAGGGGACCGATGTCCGTCTTCTCCATGGTGATGACCTCCTAATCGGCACCGATCGGGTGCCGGCACGGTGACTGCATCACGGCGGAGCCGAGGATGCAGAAGTCGATGCATTGCTGGGCGTCTCCGATCGGGAGAGCCGAATGCTCTGGCAAGAAAACTCGAGGAAACGAAGACCTTCGTTTCAGTGAATCACGATGAACCCTACGGAAGGTGTGCCCGCCAACACAACCGGAGCAAGACCAATATCTCGAATATTGGGATGGTATTTACCCATTTCAAATGGGGTAAATCTTACATTTTGAGACATGCAATGAGGCTGCGGGCACTCGGTTCGATGCGGGCTGAGCGATCTGGTGCACTGATCGCCACCGTGGAAGGTATGGCTGACCACAATGCTCAGTTGGGGGCCGGAGTTCGCTTGGTGGGGAATGTCTTTCAGCGCGAGGTCACGAAGCGGCGCGACGGGTGTGACCACCTGTTCTCGGCCGCCCAAGCAGGCTGGAACGCGTCCCCGCCGCCGCGAACTCCTCCGCGC